>JAJYGS010000094.1 GCA_021785055.1 Nitrospirota bacterium
TATGCAGGTTGAATCTTATCTCAGCCGCCTCGTATCCGCGTTTTGAAAGCTCGCGCTTTATCCTCTCGGCGTCGGAGATATTGTCGTCTAAGTCCGGCGGCGGAAGCCTAAGGAATATCTTCCTCGTTATGGGCTTGAACTCTCCGTCGCAGGTGGTCTCAATCGCCTTCTGGAGATCGTCGAGCTTCGAGCCCTGGGCTATTTTGCTCCCGCGCCGCATCTGGGAGGAGAGCGGAATCTCCACGACAATGTCAGTCTTAGGGAAGCTCCGGCAGGCAAGCCGCACACCCTGGGAGATGTCTTTTTCATTTAAAAAACCGCTCTCCTTTGAGGTTACTTCGCCTTCCCTCAGGATTATTCGGCACTTGCCGCAGTTGCCTTTGCCGCCGCAGGCGGCGTTTATGTGTATGCCGTGGGAACCGGCGGCCCGGAGTATGGACTGCCCGTCTTTTGCCTCTACGGTACTGCCGCCTGGATAAAAAGTTATTTTGTGCATAGCCATAAATCTTACACTGAAAAAAAGCCCGGCGTCAAGAGTAATAGATTGACATCCGCACAAGTTTCAGTTACAAAAAAAGCATGTGGACTATTATTATCCTGGCCGTCCTGGCATTGAGCATCGTCGTGTCCTGCATGTTCATCATCTATGAACACCAGAGTCCGGCCGCTACGATGGCATGGCTCCTGGCGATGATTCTGCTCCCGTTCATCGGCCTTGGCGCATATTTCGTCTTCGGCAGGAGGAAGGTCAAGATGCGCATCCGGCTCCTCCAGGCGATTCAGAACGCATTCGGCGACGTCCGGCAGAAGCTCGAGTTCGACAGGACGCTTAACAAGTCCCTCTCCGCGATAGTCCGGCGGCACAGAGACCTCATGCGCCTCGCATACAGCTTCCCGGGGCCGCCTCCGACGACCGGAAACGTCGCACTGGTGCAGAAAGACGCCGGGGAGTCCTATCCCGACATGTTCGAGGCGATAGCGGGCGCCAAAAGTTATATCCACGCCATGTATTATATCCTGAAATCGGACGGGACGGGCACAAGGCTCCGGGACATTTTAACCGAGCGGGCGAAGGCGGGAGTGGAAGTCCGGCTGATGTACGACGACATAGGCTCCTGGTCCACTAAGCTGAAGTTCTTCGAGCCTCTCGTAAAGGCGGGGGGACAGGTCAGGGAATACAGGCCGGGATATTTCTCCCGCTTCCGGGGCGCGTACGCGAACTTCAGAAACCACAGGAAAATACTCGTCGTGGACGGCAGGACTGCATACACCGGCGGGATAAACATAGGGGACGAATATCTTGGGAAGGACAGGGAAATCGGCTACTGGCGGGACACGAACATAAAGCTCACAGGCCCGGCGGCAAACCACCTCCAGCTTATATTCGCCGAAGACTGGTTCTATGTCACGGGCGAGATGCTTGGCGCGAAATACCTTGTAGAGGGCTGGCCGGAGGACGCGGCTGGCGAGATTGTCCAGGTCGTGCCTTCTGGCCCGGACAGGCAGATAGACCAGGTGGCGAAGCTTTATTTCACGGCCATCACCTCCGCGCAGAAGAGGCTTTACATCACTACGCCGTATTTCATCCCGGACGAGTCCGTGCAGACGGCGCTCATCGCGGCGGCGCTCCGGGGCGTGGACGTGCGGCTGCTAATCCCGAGGAAGTTCGACAGGGACATAATAAAATACGCGAGTCAGGCGTATTTCAAGGAGCTGCTTGAAGTCGGCTGCAAGATATATCAATATAAAAAAGGATTTATACATTCAAAGACCATGAGCGTGGACGGGGAGCTCGGCATCGTCGGCACGGCGAACATGGACATCAGGAGCTTCCGGCTGAACTTCGAGGTCTGCGCCGTATGCTACTCAAGGGCCGTCTCCGAGAGCCTCGAAAGGCATTTCCACGACGACCTGGAAGACTCCATGGAACTAAGCCAGAAACGGTTCGGGAAACGCCGCAGAAGGGACAGGTTCCTTGAGAACCTTGCGAGACTTATGAGCGCGGTGCTATGACGTCTTGTCCAGCGCGTTAAGGAGTTCCGCCGTCTTTTGCTCCATCAATTTTCTATCCCCTCTCGTCTCGACATTCAGCCTGACCAGGGGCTCGGTATTTGACATGCGGAGGTTGAAGCGCCAGTCCGGGAACTCTATGCTTATTCCGTCGGTATGGTCGATGGAAATTGCGCCTGGCGCGTAATGTTCTTCCACTTTCCGGAGCGCTGTTTTTGGGTCGGCAATCTCCCTGTTTATCTCTCCGCTCACGGGGTAAAGCCTCTCGCGTTCCTCGACAAGCTCGGAGAGTTTTTTCCCTTTCTTTGCCATGACCTCAAGGACGAGGAGCCACGGGAGCATTCCGCTGTCGCAATATGAGAACTCGCGGAAGTAGTGGTGCGCGGACATCTCGCCGCCGTATACGGCGTTCTCGGCGCGCAGACGCTCCTTCATAAACGCATGGCCGCTTTTACTCATTATCGGAATTCCGCCGGCGGACTCTACGATTTCACGAGTGTTCCATGTCAGGCGCGGGTCGTGGACAATCTTCGCGCCAGGTGTCTTAGCCAGCATCGCCTCCGCGAGAAGCCCCACGATATAATACCCCTCGATGAAGTTTCCCTTTTCGTCGAAAAAGAAACAGCGGTCGAAGTCTCCGTCCCAGGCAAGGCCGATGTCCGCGCCGGACTCGATTACGGCCTTCGCCGTAGCGTCGCGGTTATCCGGCAGGAGCGGGTTCGGGACGCCGTTCGGGAAATCGCCGTCGGGCTCGTCGAATATCTTTGTGAACCTGAATGGAAGCCGCCGCTCCAGCATGTCTATCACCGGCCCGGCGCAGCCGTTGCCGGGGTTTGCCAGTATCTTGAATCGCGGGAGAGACGACGGCTTTATGTATGATAAAATGTGGTTTATGTATGCCTCGGATGTGTCCGCATCGTTTATCTCTCCGCGCCAGGCCGCATCATTGAACCTGCCCCTTGCGGCGAGGGCCTCTATGTCCTTCAGGCCGGTGTCTCCGCTTATGGGCCGGGACTCTTCGCGGACGAATTTCAGCCCGTTGTAGCCCTTGGGGTTGTGGCTCGCGGTTACCATCACTCCGCCTGAGGCGCCGAGGTGCGCCGTGGAGAAATATACCTGCTCCGTCCCGCAAAGGCCGATGTCCAGAACGTCCATGCCGGAATCGAGAAGCCCATCGGAGACGGACTTCGCAATCGCGGGGCTTGAGAGCCGCACGTCCCGCCCGACGACGACCGCGCCGGGTTTCAGGACATCGGCCATCGCCCGGCCAATGTGATATGCGAGAAGCTCGTCAAGGTCTTCCGGGACCTTGCCCCGGACGTCGTAGGCCTTAAAACAGGATAGCGTCACGTTTGCTCATCCCCCTGCATCAACTCCCTTTCCAGCCTTATATGGTCCGCCTCTATCTCCGAGAGTGCGAGGAAGACCTTCTTTACGCGCGGCTCGATTGCCTGGACGGAAGACTGCGCGTAAAACCTGGACGCCTCTATCTCGCGTTCGTGGGCGAGCCGGAGGTTCTCGGAGTCGTCGTCCGTCGCCGTGGAGTTGGCGGGGTCAGGCGGCGGGAACTCGCACTTGAGTATCTTCCGGATTACGCTCGCGTGCTCGTTCTCCACTTTTGCCAGACCTTTAAACACGCCCTGGAGCTTCATGGTCTTCGCCTTTGCGGAGGCGTCCCGGTAAAAAGGAGTATTGTCCACTTCGAGTTGAAGGGCCTTTTCGAGGTTCCTCCGGGAGATTTCCGAGAGGGCGGTTACGGCAAGGTTTTCGTCCACCCACTCCTCGACAGGGACGAGATACTTTGCCTTCCCGCCGCAGTATGGGCAGTTTGACGGCGCTGCCGTTCCGATGTAAACGTCTCCGCATATCCGGCATCTGAAAAATTGCATTGAGGTCTCCTTCATAACTCCCCCGGCTTCGCTTCCCCCTCTTAATCTTAAGAGGGGGACGGGAGGGGGCGTTACTTATTTAAATAGATTATCCCGCGATTGTCAACAATAAGCCTTGAATCTCCTGCTTTTTTTGGTTATTATTCCCTATGGCTTTTCAAGACGTCCAGAAGCTCAAAAAAGGTCGCACGGAACCCCTGCCGTATCATTTCGCCGCCATAACGTTCATGCCGCTCTTCTTCTGGGCGATACGTAACTGGCCCCTGTGGCTCTCACGCGCATTCTCCTGGATTATCACCGCAATATATTACCCGTTCTTCGTCAAAAGGCGGCACGATTACCAGGATAACCTGCGGCATATACTGGGGAAAGACGTCTCTAACCGGCGGCTCTTTACCGCCACGTTCCGCATGTGCGTGAACTACGGGTATTATCTGGTGGACCTGTTCCGGATGAACGACAGGCGAGAGCGGGAGCTGGGCAGCATCCTTTCCCATGCCGAAGGGTACGACAACGTAAAAGACGCAATCTCGCGCGGGAAGGGGGCGATTCTCCTTACCGCGCACCTGGGGAACTGGGAAATGGGCGGGATAGTGCTCTCCAAGCTTGGCCATCCGGTAAATATCGTATATTTTCCGGACGGACATGAGGAGATAGAGCGGGAGAGGACGAGGAAGCGCCTTATGCGGGGCGTGAAGGAAATCCGGCTGGACCCGGACAAGATCTCCCCGCTTGAGATGCTCCGGGCGCTCCAGAAGGGCGAGCTGGTCGCCATGCAGGGAGACAAGCTGTTCCACGACAGCGGCGTCAAAATTAAATTTTTCGACGCCGAGGCCTATTTCCCGCGCGGGCCTGTTTTACTCGCGATGCTCTCCGGCGCGCCGATACTGCCGTCGTTCATCCTCCTGGACAAGGCCGCCCGCTACAGGATAATAGTCGAGGAGCCGATCTACGCCAAGACTACCGGAGACCGGGAGAAGGACGTTCGGGAGAACCTGGAAAAGGTAGCCGTGGTTTTCGAGAAGTATATCGGGCAGTATTACGACCAATGGTACTGCTTCACGAGGTTCTGGAAATGAAAATTAAACTGATATACCCCGAATGGGGCAACTTTCCCCTGAAGTATCGCCGGTACATCCACACGCTTGGGATGATTACCGTCGCGGCCCTGACTCCGCCGGAAATCGAGCTGTCGTTCACGGACGAGCGTATCGAGCCTGTCGATTTCGACGAGCCTGCGGACATGGTGGCAATCTCCGCCATGACATGCCAGGCCAGGCGCGCGTACGACATAGCCGACCGCTTCCGGGCGAAGAACATCCCCGTAGTCCTGGGAGGGCTACACCCCTCGCTCATGCCGGAGGAATCCGCCCTGCATGCGGATGCGGTGGTCGTCGGCGAGGCGGAGGGGACTTGGGAGAATCTGATACGGGATTTCGCCGCCGGCTCCATGAAGAAATTTTACAAATGCATTGAGCGGCCAAAAATGGAGAACGTCTCCTGGCCCCGGCGAGACCTCCTTGCGGGGAAGGGATATATCCCCATGCAGTCCATGCAGGTATCGCGCGGCTGTCCGGTGAACTGCGAGTTCTGCTCCGTCCCCGGTCTCTTCGGCACTTCCTATAGGGGCAGGCCGATAAAGGAGGCGCTCGCGGAGCTGGAGAAGATGGGTGAGTATGTCTTCTTCGTGGACGACAACTTTCACCTTGCAAAGCGCAGGAGCTACGAGCTTTTCGACGGCATGGCGGGTATGGGGAAGAAATGGACGGGGTTGGCTCCCCTTGCCGCCGCGCAGGACAGGGAATATGTGGACAGGCTGGTGGCATCAGGCTGCTGGCTTCTGTATGTGGATGTCGGCCCCTGGATGGCGGCGTCCTTCGGGGAAAAGCGTGCGGGATTCACCACCGCCGAGAAGCACCTGGAGAACATAAAGAGATTCCATGACGCGGGCATCAAGCTTATCGCCTCGTTCGTATTCGGATACGACTACGACGACAAGGGGGTATTCGAGAGGACGGTGGAATTCGCCAAAAAGACCGGCATCGAGGAGTGCGAGTTTTTGATACTTACACCATACCCTGAGACGCGCCTGCACGACAAGCTTGAGGCCCAGGGGCGAATAATCGACCGCGACCTCTCCCGCTACACCACGACGAACGTGGTATACAGGCCCGCCCTTATGACGCCCGATGAGCTGTACGAAGGCTATATCGGCGCATGGAAGGAGTTTTACTCAAAGGACGTTATCGAGGAGACGGACGGGGGGCTGGTTGTAAAGACAATGTCCCAGTTTCCAATAGACCCCGGTGTTTTCGACCGCATGATAGACGAGCGATACCGCCCGGAGGACAAGTGGGTCGAGAGCTTCGTGCGGCGCGAAAGACTGAACAAATGAATAAAACTTCTCTTTAAAAACCTTTCTTTTTCGGATATAATCCCCGCCCATGAAATATTTTCTTGTAACCGCGCTGAAAAACCTCTGGGAAAGCAGGATAACGAGCTTCTTCACAGCCGTAACGCTGGCGGTCGCCTTCGGTTTCCTGGGCGCGTATCTCGTTATTTTTCTTAATCTTAAAGGCGCTTTTTCCGCCGTAAACGAGAAGTTCCCCTTGACCGTATACCTCTCCGACGGCGTAACTGCGGCACAGATGGACGCCATCAAAAGCCGCCTCGGCTCCGACCTCCTTGTGGCCTCGGTGGGTTATACGTCCAAGTCCCAGGCATTAAAGGATTTTTCCGGGACAGACGAGGATGAAGCGTCCCTTATAAACAGCATGGGGATGAACCCGCTCCCGGCCTCTTTTGACATCGGTCTTCGGGCCGGAGGGGCGCCCGGATCGGCTGAAAAGCTTGTCCAGGGCCTTAAATCCATGCCCGGCGTGGAGGACGTGCAGTATCTCCGGGAGGAGGCCGGCAGGCTTAAAAATCTCTTTAATTCCTTTGAGTTATTCGGGTTTGCCCTTGGGCTTGCCGTCCTGATTGGAGTGGCTTTTATAAGCTATAGCACCCTCAGGCTCGCGGTGCTCCGGCACGCCTCGGAGATAGAGGTGATGAAATTTCTCGGCTCGACAAGGCCGTTTATCATGGGGCCGTTCCTTGCCGAAGGTGCGCTCCAGGGGTTTGTTGCATCGGGAATTTCCGTGGGATTTCTTTATGTTACGGTTCGCTGGGTAGAGACATCCAAGGCGCTTTCGACCCTTTCCGGGGATGTGCATTTCCTGCCGCCGCCGGCATGGATAGGGCTTATGTTTGCCGGGACGCTGCTTGGGTTTACAGGCAGCTTTTTCGCCTTCTTCAGGAGCCTTAAAATGTAGCGAAACTGCGCCCCAGCCCATAAAAACCGCCGCGTAATACGCCCGTAAAAACCCCGAAATATAAATTAGGGACACACCCAATATTTTTCATCGGTTTTCATTTTCAGCCGGTCTGCCGGCAACTCAGAAATTCGTTGACGGCGCGTTATGATTATGAGTAAATTGGGGCGTATTCGGAAAGGAGGTTACTAATGAGCAAATATTTCATTCTCTTCCTGCTTACCGTTTTTCTATTAGCCGTCTCCACATCTTCCCATGCATTTACCCTTTATTGGAAAGACGGACATACCCAAGAATTAAAAACTATGATAGTCAAGGGAGACAATGCTGAATGCCAAGTGCCGAAACAGGGATTATGGTTTGATGTCCCAATAACCAAGATTGATGTTGAGAAGACATTAGAATCAAAGAAAAAAGAAGAAGATGAATTAAAAGCAAGAGAAGAGGCTGAAGAAGCCCGGATTGCAGCAGAAGAAAAAAAGAAATTGGAAGAAGAAAAAATAAAAGAACAGAAGAGGCAGGAAGAAGAACGGTTGGCGGAACAAAAATTACAAAAAGAGGAAGAAATAAAAAAAGAAGAGGAACAGAAAAAAATTGAAGCGGAGGAAATTTTATACAGAAAGAAGGTTGGCGAAAAAATTTGGAAAGCCAATAATGGCGATCTTGATTTAATAAAACTTTGGTGCGATGATAAGGATTTTATGAGATTAACATACGATGATATATATAAGCGCGAAGGAGATAGAGTAAAAGTGCTTCTTGACTACTCAACAACTGACCAGAACCAATATGAAGTTATTTATTTAAATCCTGAGAATAAAATTATAAGAGAAACGATAGATGGTAACCTGCTTGAAACTGAAGCTTCATATCAAGAGAGAATTAGAGAGCAAAAAAGGGAGGCGAGAGAAAAAGCAGAAAAAAGGCGAGCAGAAGAAAAACTACTAAGTGTATTCCCCGCCAAAATTCGCAAAGACATTCAAAATCATAAAATATGGCTGGGAATGACAGCAGAGATGGCAAAGCTCAGTTGGGGAAAACCAGAACAAATAAATCGGGACGTGGGACCTTGGGGTGTTCACGAACAATGGGTATATGGAAACGACCAATATTTATATTTTGAGAACGATGTCCTTACCAGTTGGCAGGATTAAAATTAATGACGGGAGAAAAGGGAACTGGCGGCTTGAGAAATTCGTTGACTATAACTTTCGATTGTGAGTAAATGTTGGCCCATGAACAATACGACCGAGAAAGTCAACTGCCCGCAGTGCGGCTCTTCCGAGAAGATAATTCCTATCATATACCGGTGTTCGACGGCGGACTACGAGAGATACCGCGAGATGGAGAAGCGGGGCGAAGCGATCCTCGCCGGGTGCGTGCTTTCCGTCGAAGTCCCGAAATGGTTCTGTAAAGCCTGCCGTCTGAACATCTGGGAGTCGGATTTATAAAATGCTTCAATAACGCCCGTATTAAGTAAGAATGAGATGAAGGCTGGTAAAACCTGGATTCCCGATTAAGGCGTTCGGGAATGATGAGCTTGAGGCGCGGGATGTCCGGTGAGCGGACATTAAGATGACCGAGACGCAAGTGTTGACGAAATGAGCGGCCATGGCAGATACTGTCCGAGAGAAGCGAGTTTATCTGCCATAGCGAACGAGTCTTACAGTTGCACGAGGGAATCTTCCGGAAGCGAGCCGGACAACCGCGGCCTATGCGGAATTTCGCGACTGATTTTTATAATACTGTTCTGCCTTTTTATACTCTCCGCCTGTGCGTATCCACGAATACGAACAACGAACACGAACTGCGTCCTTTACGACAGAAACGGCATGCCGCTTACGGATACCGGGCCGCCGAAGCCGCCTCCGCCGCCTGGGACGGCGTACCGGGCAATCGCGTCGTGGTACGGGCCGGGATTCCAGGGTCATCGCACGGCGTCCGGGGATATTTTTAACGAGGACGCCCTGACATGCGCGCACAGGTCATACCCGTTCGGCACGAAGCTTGAGATAGAAAACCCGCAGACGGGGAAGGAATGTGTCGTGACGGTAAACGACCGCGGGCCGTTTGTAAAGGGGGTTGACCTGGACATATCTCGCGGGGCTTCGCGCGCGATAGGGCGGCTCGATACCGGGCCTGTAATCGTCCGGGAGATTGGCCGGGACGCCTCGTATGTCAGGCAGGCAGGGATTGGGAATATCTCCGGGAAGGGGTTCTATACCGTGCAGGTCGGGGCCTTCGCCAACCCGGAAAACGCGGAACATCTGCGGGAAGGGCTGGAGCTCGGCTACGGGGACGTGAGAATATCCGGGGCTGTGGTCGGGGGCGCGGCGTACAGCCGGGTGCGGGTGGGTAAATTCGGGAGGCTTGGTCAGGCCCTGGGGTTGGCCCGGCGGCTGGCGCGCGAAGGATATCCGGCGTGGGCGGTAAGGGGACATTGACCGGCTTGCGGGTCTGTTTATATGTGTTATATTTATAAGTATGGCGATATAATATTCCGCAAAGTGAGGTTGATATGAAAAAGATTGTTACATCGGTATCCGTAATCGGCTTTTTGCTCGTTGCGGTCATGTTCGCATATGCCGCGCAGACAAGGCTCGCGCCAAAGGACGGGAGATTCATGCACAACGCGGCTATCGGCGGGATGCTGGAAGTCCAGCTTGGCAAGCTGGCCGAGCAGAAGGCGGAGTCGAAAGACGTGAAGGATTTCGGCGCCCGCATGGCAGCCGACCACGGGAAGGCGAACGCCGAACTGGAGCAGATTGCAAAGCGGAAGGGGGTAACGCTTCCCGCCAAGCTGGACCCGAAACACCAGAAGAACGTGGACAGGCTCTCGAAGCTCTCAGGCGCGAAGTTCGACAGGGTCTACATGGCGGAGATGGTGAAAGACCACAGGCACGATGCTGCGGCTTTTGAATGGGCGTCGCGCCACGTGAAGGATCCGGACGTGAAAAACTTCGCGGCGAAGACGCTGCCGGTCGTGGAGGATCACCTTAAAATGGCCAAAGACATAAAGCGGAAAATAAAAAAATAAGCGCCGGTATCGCCGCTACCCGATCTTAAAATTATCGAGCCTCTTCCCGAATACCGAGGAGAGCCTGTAGAAATCCTCCGCCTCTTCTTTTGTCGCGCTCCCCGTTTTAAGCATTTTCACGGAATACGATTCTATCGCGGACGCCTCGCGCTTCATGTCCGTGAACTGCTCGTGGAGTCTGCCGTTCATCGTGTTGAACGAATCGGCCAGGCTTCTTAGCTCGTCTCCCTCGCGCAGTTCAAGGCTGCCGGTCAGATCTCCCCCGCCGATCCTTTCAGCCGCCTTGCCAAACCGGAATATCGGCCCTGCAAGCCTCTGCGACATAATCAGCACCGCAGCCGTCACCGCCGCCAGAACCAGGAGCATGATCCAGAAATTGACCTTAAGGAGGGCCGGGACGACGAGGGCCGAAGTGCTGGTTACCCGGATATGGCTCATGTAAAAAAGGTCCTCCGCTCTCCGGCTTACGGAACGGTAAACGAAAAATCCCGCCGCCGCGAAACCGGCTGCGCCCAGTACCAGAAAGCTTGCGACGAACCGGGACTGAAAGTCTTTCTTGATGAAATAATTCCGTCTCCTGTAGTGTCTTCGTCCGGAAATGTTTTTCATCGGGTCTCTCCTATTTTATATGGCAGGCGAGGCATAGATCCTGATAGCTGTCCGGGGTGCCGATTACCAGGGCGCCGCCCTGGCT
>JAJYGS010000022.1 GCA_021785055.1 Nitrospirota bacterium
GACGCTTGAAAGACGAGGGCTTCAGGGCGAAAATGGTCTTGCAGGTGCATGACGAGCTGGTCTTCGAGGCCCCGGAAGAAGAGGCGGAACGGGTCAGGGAATTGGCCGTCCGCGAGATGGAGGGCGCGGCGCACTTAAAGGTTCCGCTAAGGGTTGACGCGGGAATCGGGAAGAACTGGGGTGAGGCGCATTAAAAAAGGCCGCACTGAGCAACCTTTTCGGTTGGCACAACCCGGCCCTCGTTTTTGGTGCCGAAGGGGGGATTTGAACCCCCATGGGCTTGCGCCCACTAGGTCCTGAACCTAGCGTGTATACCAGTTTCACCACTCCGGCATCGAAGTCTTAAATTATCCTGAAACCCTTTAAAAGTCAAGAGTAAAGTCGCCGGATACCCGCTTTCGCGGGTATGACGGGGAAATATGGGCGCGAAGCAGATGGGTACAAAAGTTTGAATGCCTGAAAAATTTATCATGCATACAGGAGAAAATTCTTGACAACTCCGCTTTTATTTTGATATACATAATTTCACCTTATCCAGAGCTGGCGGAGGGACTGGCCCTTTGAAGCCCGGCAACCTGGCGGAAACGTCAAGGTGCCAATTCCAGCTCCGGTAACGACCGGAGGGAGATAAGGGGGGAAGTGCGGCTTTTTCAATTTACCCCCTCTCGTAATCCGGGCGGGGGTTTTTTATTTTACCCTCGCCATTTCATGGGAGAGGGGTTGGGGGTGAGGGTGATCTTTAAAGGGGTGGTCTTCATGTCATGTATAATGCGAAGCCGGGGGCCAAAAGGCGGCTCCAAAGCGATACTATAAATGGAACTTAGTCCGGTTTTTCTAAAGAAAGTAAGGTTTAAAAAGGAGGTGTCTTTTGGCTAAAACATACGAAGAAATTAACGAAAAAATCCGCAAAGGCCAGGCGGTTGTGCTCACGGCGGAGGAGGTCGTGGCGCTTGGCAGGGAGAAGGGAGCGGGGCATGTCGCGGAGACGGTGGATGTCGTAACCACCGGCACCTTCGGCCCGATGTGCTCTTCCGGGGCGTTTTTAAACTTCGGCCATTCCGACCCGCCCATAAAGATGCAGAAGGTGTGGATAAACGACGTGCCGGTTTTTGCCGGACTTGCGGCGGTTGACGCATATATAGGCGCGACGGAGCTTTCCGAGAAGGTCGGTTTCGATTACGGCGGCGGGCACTTGATAGAAGACTTGATCGCCGGTAAGACGCTAACTCTCAGGGCGGTATCGTACGGGACGGACTGCTACCCCAGGCGCGAGATAGAGACGGAAATATCGCTTGAGTCCATAAACCAGGCGTTCCTTTTCAACCCGCGGAACGCATACCAGAACTACAACGTCGCCGTGAATTCCTCCGACCGGGCGCTCAATACCTACATGGGCATATTGCTCCCGAACTTAGGCAACGCGACCTATTCCACGTCCGGAGAGCTTTCCCCGCTCTTGAACGACCCGCTCTACAGAACCATCGGCATCGGCACGAAGATATTCCTGGGCGGGGCGCAGGGGTTCGTCGCATGGGAAGGCACGCAGCACAACCCGAAGCAGGCCAGAGGCGATAACGGAGAGCCTCTCGCGCCCGCAGGGACGCTGTCGCTTATCGGAGACATGAAATCCATGTCAACTCGTTACATCAGGGGCGCGTATTATTACAAGTACGGGATTTCAATGTTTGTCGGCGTCGGAATTCCTATTCCCATTCTGGACGAGGAGATGGCGAGGTTCGTCTGCACGGGCAACGACGAGATATTCGCCACGGCTGTGGACTACAGCGTCGAAACCAGAGCAAAGCCCTCGTTCGGGCGGTTCAGCTACGCGGAGCTTCGGAGCGGGAAGATTACCGTAAACGGTAAGGAAATCCAGACCGCGCCGCTAAGCTCGCTCAAAAGGGCGCGCGAGATTGCGGGGGTGCTGAAGGGCTGGATAGAAGGCGGCCAGTTTACGCTGACCGCGCCGGTAAGGCCGCTCGCAGGCGACTGTTCTTTCAAGCCGCTTAATATCGTCCCGCCGAAGGCGGAAGCGGTAAGTTCGTAAATATTAAACGAAAGGCCGTTGGAACAAGCGAATATTAGGATGAGCGGATTGGAAATTCTTGGCGAAGCGAGCGGCCATGCGGCAAACTGTCCGAGCAAGGCGAGTTTTTGCCGGATAGAGAGCGAGCCCGTAGAATTTCCCGGTCGAATCCTCGTGAAGCAAGTCCAACGGCCTTAAGAAAGGAGTTTTGAATGGCTCAGCAGAGGGTGGTTCTTACGTTCCAGCGCTGGCAGCTCGACCAGCCGATTACATACAGACTTGTGAAGGACTTCGACCTAGTGACGAATATCCTCCAGGCGAAGGTCACCCCGGACGAGGGCAGGATGTCGCTTGAGTTGTCCGGTCTGGAGCAGAATATCGAGCAGGGAATAAAGTGGCTCAAGGAGCAGCAGGTAATCGTGTACCCGCTTGCCACCGGGCTTTCCGTGGAGAAGGACTCCTGCGTGGACTGCGGGGCCTGCACAGCCGTATGCCCGACGGGCGCGCTTGAGTTCGATAAGGACTGGACGCTTAACTACGAGGAAGACCGGTGCATCCTCTGCCTCGCGTGCGTCCCGGCCTGCCCCGTCCGCGCCATACAGGAAAGGGAATAACGAAAACCTGATATTTATCATTTCGCGCAAGCCCTTGATGCGTTAAAATTTATCCATGAAACCTGCCCCACGGACATACAGACAGACGGTCCAGTGGGGCTTTTTTCTTTTTATCCTGTATCTGGGTTTTCAGCTATGGCGGTTCGCCGTCTCCTACGGCCTGAACGGCTCCGCGCCTGAAGTCTTACACCCGCCGCACCCGGACGGTGTCGAGGGTTTCCTGCCCATCGGCGCTCTGACGAGCCTCAAATACTGGCTTGTCACGGGCCATGTGCATCCGGCGCACCCGGCGGCCATGTTCATCTTCATCGGCGCTATCGCCGTATCCGTAATATTCAAGAAAAGCTTCTGCGGCTGGATATGCCCGATAGGTTTAATCTCCGATTGGCTAAGGAGGCCGTGGAGACGGCTATTCAGGCGCGAGCTTTCCCTGCCTCTATGGCTCGACTATCCCCTCCGGTCGCTGAAGTATATAATCCTCCTGTTCTTCTTCTGGGCGGTAGTCATAAACATGGGCGGAGCCGCCCTGCATGGCTTCCTGGACGGGGATTACTGGAAGGTCGCGGATATAAAAATGCTGCTGTTCTTCACGGACATATCCGCGTTCGCGCTGGACGTAATAATAATCCTGGCAATATTATCCCTGCTTTTAAAGGGCTTCTGGTGCAGGTATCTGTGCCCGTACGGCGCGCTCCTTGGGATACTGTCTTTTCTCTCCCCGTTCGGCGTAAGACGCGATAAAGACAAATGCACCGGCTGCCGGAAGTGCGCGCGCGAGTGTCCTGCAAGCCTGCCGGTAGACAGAAAGGAGCGGGTTATATCGCCCGAATGCACCTCATGTCTAAGCTGTGTATCAGTATGCCCCGAACGCGCCCTTTCATACCGGGCGCGGATAAAAAATTTCACCCTCTCCGGCCCCTGGCTCGCGGCAGGAGTTCTTGTAGTTTTCATAGGCGTATACGTTATTGCGCTCGCCACCGGCCATTGGCATTCCGGCGTCAGCCAGGCCGACTTAAGGCGCCTTGTCCCGATTACAGGCTCCCTGGAGCACCCCTGAAACATAAAAAGCCGGGAAAACTCCCGGCTTTTTATTAAAATCTGCGCCCCCCGTAAATCACCCCTCTTCGGGGTAGATATTGGGCTACAAAGGATTACAACAGGACGGTATCGCAGGAGCTGTCGAGGCAGACCTTGCTCTCGTCCTTAATGGGGACGACCTTGGGGTTAACCGTAGCAACAGCTTCGGCGGTGAAATTGCCCGTGCTGTCGAAGACCTCCTGTTTTGACGCCGTAGCGGAAACCTTCGCCGCAGGGGTCTTGATGTCGATGCCGGCCAATCCAGCCGAGTCGATGGACGCCGCGGAAGCCATCGCCGCGGAAGAGGCTATTGCCGCAAACGCCACAAATGCCGCAAGTTTTTTCATGGCCTTTCTCCTTTTCCAACTTCATTGTTTGCAATCAGGAAGGGACCTCATATCCCGTCCCCCGTATTGCATGAAAGTATAATAATCAGGAGACATATTGTCTGTGACTTTGGTCACGAAAACATATGATTTTAATCAGCACATGGAAATGATTGATTATTTCGGCTATTTATATTATGTTTAGCGCATCGGGGGCTTAAGGATTCGGGGGTATATGGCAGCAAGGAGCGGAGGCCGGTCTACCGGCGGAGGCACGCGAAGGGGCGAGATCTTCGGCATACTGTCGATTGCCGCCTCGCTTATAATCGGCCTGTCCCTTTTTTCGTACAGCCGCTTAGACCCTTCCTGGGGCGCGTATTCCGGCCAACGCTCAGTCCATAACCTCATTGGCCGCTTCGGGGCCTATTCTGCCGATTTCCTCTTCCAGATCTTCGGCGGCGGGGCGTTCCTGATACCTTTTTATACACTGGTATACGGCATCAACCGCTTCATGCAGAAGGAGCGCCGCTACCGTTTCCTGAAGGTCCTTGGCGGTCTGCTCGTTATCGTCTCGCTCTCCTCGCTCCTGAAGCTCCGCTACGACTATCTCTCTTTCGGCGGTATACGCGCGGGCGGCTTTGTAGGCGAGGCCGCCGACGCCAGGATGCTCGATTTCTTCGGCATGGCGGGTTCCTACATCCTTACAGTTACGGTGCTTCTTTCCGCGCTCGTCCTGTCCACAACCGTATCCCTCATGTCTATTGTCCTGTCCGTAAAGTCCGGCATAATCGCCGTGAGCGATAGCATAAAAAGGTTCTTTGCGTTGCGCGCGGAGAAGAAAACCAAGCGGGAGGCGCTGGAGAAACTCGAAGAGGCCGAGTCCTCTCCGCCGCCGGAAGTCGTCGTACCGAAAGAGCCGCGCGCGGCCAAAAATCCCGCCCCGGAGAGGCTCCAGGAAGCCCTGCCATTCACAGGCCCGGACAGGGATTACGCCCTCCCGCCGCTTAGCTTCCTAAACGACCCGCCCACCGGCAGGAAGCGCGCGGACAGGGACTCGCTCATTATGAGTTCGTCCATACTCGAGAAGAAGCTTGCGGATTTCGGCGTGGAGGGTAAGGTGGCGCAGGTATATCCGGGGCCGGTGGTTACGATGTATGAGTTCGAGCCCGCGCCGGGGGTGAAAGTGAACAGGATTTCCACCCTTTCGGACGACCTTGCCCTTGCGATGCGCGCCGAATCCGTGCGCATAGTCGCGCCCCTGCCGGGCAAGGCCGCCGTGGGCGTCGAGATACCGAATAATGTCCGCGAAGAGGTATTAGTGAAGGAGATTCTGTCGTCCCAAGAGTTTATAAAAGCGAAGTCTCCGCTTAATCTTGCCCTTGGGAAAGACATATACGGCGCGCCTATGACTTCGGACCTCGCAAAAATGCCGCATCTGCTCGTTGCCGGGGCGACGGGTTCCGGCAAGTCCGTTGCGGTAAACACCATGACGGTAAGCCTTCTCATGTCCGCCAAGCCGCGCGAGCTGAGGCTTTTGATGGTTGACCCGAAGCGGCTTGAGCTCTCCGTCTACGACGGAATACCGCATCTCCTGGAGCCGGTTATTACGGAGCCCCGGCGTGCGGCGGCCTCGCTTCGGCGCGTGGTCGTGGTCATGGAGGAACGCTACAAGCTCCTTGCCGAGAAGGGCGTGCGGAATATCGAGGGATTCAACCAGAAGCTCCTGGAGGAGAAAAAGCACCCTCGCCTGGGCGTGGAGAGCGAGGCGGGCGAGCCGAGGCAGGGGGCCGTGATAAACGACGACGGGACCCTTCCGTATATCGTGGTCATAATAGACGAACTTGCGGATTTGATGATCGTCGCTGCAAAGGAAGTGGAGGACTCCATCGCGCGTCTTGCGCAGATGGCGAGGGCCTCAGGAATACACCTGATACTCGCGACGCAGAGGCCGTCGGTGGATGTCTTAACCGGCGTCATAAAGGCCAACTTCCCGGCAAGGATCTCCTTCCAGGTCTCGTCCAAGACCGACTCCCGCACAATCCTCGACGCAAACGGAGCGGAGGCCCTGCTCGGAAAAGGGGACATGCTCTTCCTTCCTCCAGCGACGTCGAAGCTTGTGCGCGTGCACGGCTCCTACGTATCCGAGGAGGAGATAAAGCGCGTCGTGGATTTCTTAAAGAAGCAGGCGAAGCCGAAATACGACGTCTTCTCCGCAATCAACCCGCCGGCCTACGACGCAAAGAAGGCCTCCGAAGAACTCGCCGACGGCGACGCAAGGGACGCGAAATATTTCCAGGCCGTGCAGATTGTCCAGGAAGCCGGGAAGGCCTCGGCGTCGTTCCTGCAGAGGCGCATGAGGATAGGCTATCCGACGGCGGCCAGGATGATGGAAATGATGGAAGAGGACGGCATAGTAGGCCCCAAAAAGGAAGGCGGCAAGGAGCGCGAAGTGCTTAGGCGGGATTCTTTAATGTAAGTCGTTGTCAAATAAGAAGTAAAAAAAATTGAAAAATTTTCTTACAGCGTAAAATCAACGTTTTCCCCTTATATTTCAATCACTTCACATCGAAACGTAACCCTTTGGGGCTATTGACAGCCCTGAAAACCCCTGATAAATTAACCACTAAGCTTGATTTATCAAGCGCTACAGGTGCCGCAGATGCAGCATGCAGCGGCGTATTATGAGCGTTACTCCGGGTGGCCGGAGGTAAGGACGGCAGGGGGCTGGGGGCAAGGGCGGGGACCGGCGAGGAAGCTCGACTTTGGCCTCAGTTACCTGAAGTCGCGGAAGGAGGACAGGACGTGATAGGGAAAGTGAAATGGTTCAACGACAGCAAGGGATACGGGTTTATCGAGCAGGACTCCGGCAAGGACGTATTTGTTCATTTCTCGGCCATAAACATGGACGGGTACAAAACCTTGAAGGAAGGACAGCAGGTGGAGTTTGAAATAACCGAAGGACCGAAAGGCCCCCAGGCTTCAAACGTCATGAGGGCGTAACCAAAAAGTAAAGCCCAAAAAAACCTCAAGCCCCGGCGGATTCCTCCGGGGCTTTTTGCCGTAAATCCGCCGCCACTATTCAGCCGCTCGGAATGACATTCTGCCGGACGTTATCCGGCTATGCTGTCCCTCTTAGCGGAAGGAATATCTTGAAAGTCGAACCCATGCCGGGAGCGCTTTCCACAGCCGCCCTGCCGCCGTGAGCTTCCGCCACGGTTTTTACCACCGCGAGCCCCAGGCCGGAGCCGCGCGCCCCTCCGTTTGTCTTCGCGTCCGACTGGTAATACTTCTCGAATATCCTGTCGATCTCGTCCGGCGGTATTCCGGGGCCTGTGTCGCTTACGGATATGGCGAGGAAACCGCGGTTCTTTCTCCTTCTGTCCATCTCCCTGGTTCCGCTATAGGCCGAGAGGCTTACAGCCCCGTTAGGCCCGGCATAATTGAAGGCGTTCTCCATGAGGTTCGATATTGCCCGCTCCATGTATGCCCGGTCCAGCAGGGTCTTTTCCATCGGCGCAAACTCCACTTTCAGCGAGATTCCTTTTCTGGCGGCTACGGCGGTGAAATTTTTTTCCATCTCCTTCAATATTTCCGACGGGTCCTCCGGCGCAAGCCGGACCCGGAGCTCCCCGGCCTCCATCCTGAAGACGGTCATGAAATAATTCACCATATCGAGGATCTTGTCCCCGTTCCTGCGTATCGATTCCAGCATCTCCAGGGTGTCCGGCTCCTCCTTCTTTTTGCTTATCAGGATGTCGGAGTAGCCCAGGATGGTCGTCAGGGGAGATTTCAGGTCGTGCGTCATCATCGCTATGAAATCCCTCTGTCTCTTCTCCAACTCCTTGCGCCCGGATATGTCCATCACGATGCCTATTACGGCGGGTTTGCCCTTGTGCTGCGTAACGATGGTCAGCGTCTCCACGGGGATTACGCCGCCGTCCTTGCGGACGCTCCGGATTTCAAAGCACCTGCGGTCGCCCTTTTTGGCCGAAAAGTCCTCCATTATCTTCCGCGCCTTGTCCAAATCCTCAGGGTATACGAGGCTCATCACGTTTTCCATGGCAAGGAGCTCCTCCCTGGAATATCCCAGTATCTCCGGGATGCGGTCGTTCAGGAATTCAAACCGGCCGTCCTGGACAAGGAAATTGCCGACGGGCGATTCCTCCAGCAGTATCTTCAGCTTCTCGTCCATGTCCCGGAGCGATTCCTGGCGTTCCCTCTGCCGGACGAACAGTATAGCCGCTGCCCAGCCCGCGAGTATCCCCGCTATGCGGTTAAAGGCAATGTCGGGAGTAAGTAGAGCGGAAGGCGGGACGGTTCCCAGTATCACCAGGGCCGAGAGCGCCGCCGTAAACAGGTAGACTTTTTTCTTCGGGAAATTTCTGGCAGCGATAAAAAGCGGCAGGGCGTAGACAAGCCATACGGCCATACCCGGAGGCGTCAGGGCGTCGATTATGAAGACCGCCAGGGTGATAACGATTATGAATAACCATAGGCGAAGTTTCATAGGCGTTGAATGAAAAGTATATCATTTATTTTTTGGAATAATATAAAAAAATGACGCTTTGAAATTTTTTCGCTTCAAAACCCTTTGCTTTTGCCAGGCTATTGAAATAAAATATCAAGATGTCTAAAAAAACCGGCCTGCTTTCGGCGCCCGTAAGGGTCCTGTGGGAATTGGACCTTGACCGGAGCATCTCTGTGGAACGCGCTCTTCAAGCAGCGAAAGAACTTATAGCGTTAAAGGTATTCTATGTTACAATCCGCCCGGCGGAGGGACAGTCGGCCCGACTGGCGGCGGAAATTATAGAAAAATCAGCCCGTTTTGCGCACACCACGCTCTCCATCGCCTCGCCGGACGCATTCCCCGGCTGGGATAAAGCGGCTGGAATCAAGACCCTCGACCTCTATAATCCCCCCGCGGGCTGCCTCCTGGAGTCTACCGCAATCTTTGAGAACGCGCCCGCCGGAGTTGCGCTCTCCGTTACGGCCATCCCGGAGAAAGGAAAGCTCGACGATCTCCTGGAAACCATCCGCGAGGGCCTCGCGGTGGGGATTAGAATTTTCTCGCTTGCCAACCCGGACATAGTAAATATCGGGGGCGGCGAGCGCGCCCGTTTTATCCTCGACAAATCCGACCGGGAATACTTAAAGCGCGGCCTGGAGGCCATGCCTGCGCTGCGCGGGGATAAAGTAAAGCTCCTCGTCCACGACCTCTTCCTGCACGAGGCGCTCGAACTGCCCGGACTCGGCAGGACGGAATACGCGGGCTGCCAGGCGGGGGACGCCATAGCGTTCATCGCGGCGGACGGGACGGTCTATCCGTGCGCTACGTTTCCTTTCCCGCTTGGGAATTTGAAGGATGACAGTCTGAAGGACATCTGGTCAGGCCGGGCGCGCAGGAAACTCAGGGCGGAGATTGCGGCGCTTCCGGATGTATGCGCCGCCTGCGAGCTTTCCGCAAGGTGCATGGGGGCGTGCAGGGGTCTTGCGTTCGCGTGCGGAGGCCTCGGCCTGCCGGACCCGTCCTGCGGGAGATGACGTGAAGTAACTTGATTCTCTCTAACATTGTGTTGGTAAGGATGCGGATAAAGGGGGCGATTACCATGTTTGTCGTCCCGACCGAAGTGGAGGGACCCACAGCAAGTTCTTGACTTCTAAAGATAAGGTCAACTGTGGATTCCTCGACTTCGCTCGGAATGACATTTAAGGCGTCAGTTGCCTCTCTAAACACCCTGCATTACCCGCACAAAACGAGAGATGCCTTTAAATTTGATCTGCGGTTAAAAAATTGAGGTGACAATGCAGCAGAGACGAAAAAAACTGATGGAAGAGCGGGTCATAAAAGACCTCGCGGATGCCTTTGCGCCGCTTGACGAAGGAAGGCAGAAATACATAATCGAGAAGGATAAGTTCGCCTTCTACATATTCGACTCGCGCCCAAGGGACGGCGCGGCCTCAATGGAAGACGACTGGACGAAGACGCCCGTGGCGAAGCTGAGCTTCATCGAAAACGAGCAGCTCTGGCAGCTTTCGTGGATGCCGCCCCAGGGCAGGTGGCAGAGATACGGCAGGTATTACGACATCGAGACGGCAGTCCTCATAATAAAGGGAGACCCGGTGGGCTGTTTCCTTGGTGAAAATTCGCCCCTTATGTATCTCGGACACGACAAGAAATCCCCCGCCCCCGGCGAGGGCGGCTGATGCTTAAGAAGTCGGTCTTAATCCTCGTATCCGTGGCGCTCGTAATATACCTCATGCGCCAGATAGACATGCGCGAGGTATTCACGGCCCTGCTCAAGGTACCGCCGCAGTATCTCCTTGCCGCATTCGTACTCTTCATACTGGGGCACTTCTCCCGCGCCCTGAGGTTTAAGATACTGCTCCGGGACAAGACGACGCTCGGCGGGCTTTTTTCCATTGAGTCCGTGCATACGGCGGCGATAGGCTTCATGCCGCTTCGCTCAGGAGAGTTCTCTTTTTTGTATCTCCTGAAGAAGGAATACGGCATAGAGTATCCCGTGGGCGCGGCGGCGCTTGTGCTTGGGAAGGCGCTAGATTTCATGGTAGTGGTAGCGCTTTTCTTCCTGTCCTTCAGCGAGCTTCCGCATGTCCCGCCGTTTTTCAGAGACCTTCTCCCCTGGGCCGGGGGATTGTTCTTCGCCGCCGCCGCGCTGCTCGTCCTGCTGGGCCGCTCGCGCCGGGTTTACTCCGCCCTCCCCGCATTCTTCCGCGAGGGGCCGCTTCTGAACAACGCCCTGATGGAGAACGTGAAGAAGGTCTTCAAGGGCGCGGAGATGATAAAGTCCCGCTCCACCGTCGCGCTCTCGCTTTTGGCGACGCTCCTCACATGGACGCTGCTTTACGGGTCGAGC
>JAJYGS010000092.1 GCA_021785055.1 Nitrospirota bacterium
GCCCTGTTCCGGAAGCAGCGCGTGTTCTATGCCCATCCTGCCTACCTCGAAGTAGTTCGTCAGGCCGTGCTCTTTTGCGAACTCCCGCAGGAGCTTCGATTGCTCGGCGGAGGCAATGTCCTTGTTAGGAGTGAAGTGATCCGGCACAAGGACGATGCGCGTCTTGTCGAATACCTTCTTCGCCCCGGCCTTTCGGAATTCCTTGATCGAAATGGGCGCGGTGATGTCGTTCGCCAGCACCACGTCCACCTTGGCGTTTATCAGTTCTCCCGGCGCGACCTCTTTCTTTTTGCAGTGGGCCGCCAGGATTTTTTCTGTAACAGTCATCGGCATAATAACGAAAACCTCCTTATATTTAAGCAGTTGATGTTATCATCACTCGCACATCTTTTCAACCGTTTTTTCGCCCCGCTTCTTAAGGTATACAAGCTTGTTAAGGGCATTGATATACGCCTTAGCGCTTGCGACGATTATGTCCGTATCAGAGCCCTGGCCCATCACCGTAAAATTATCCTCCCGCAGGCGCACCACGACCTCGCCCTGCGCGTCCGTCCCGCCGGTGATGGCCTTCACCTCGTATGCGAGCATCAGGCTTTCGGTCCTGGTTATCTTCGCTATAGTTTTAAGCGTGGCGTCCACCGGGCCGTCGCCCGTCCCGGTCTTCTTTCTGCTGCGCCCGTTGATTTTCAGTTCAACGTCCGCCTGCGGCTTAGCATCAGTCCCGCCGACAACATAAAGCTTTTTCAGCTCGTATACGTCACTTACCCGGAATTCTTCCGCAATCAATGCCTCCAGGTCATCGTCGAATATATCCTTCTTCTGGTCGGCGAGCTTCTTGAAACGCTCAAATATCCTCTCAAACTGTTCCTCAGTTACAATATGTTTTGTCAAATCTCTTTCTCTTGGTTCCTTTTCTCCAGGATGAATCATTGCATAATCTTCGAAAAAGGCATAACCTAACTGCCTGTATCTTTCCCTTAAGGCATGCCTCCCCGAATGCTTGCCCAGAACAAGAGAACTCTGCGCAAGCCCCACCGACTCAGGCGTCATAATCTCGTACGTAGATTTCTCCTTCAGGAACCCGTCCTGGTGTATGCCGGACTCGTGCGCGAAGGCGTTCGCGCCGACTATGGCCTTGTTCGCCTGCACGGTCATCCCGGTTACATTTCTGACAAGGCGCGACGCGGCCATAATTTCCTCCGTAACGATATTCGTCCGCGCCTCGAAATAGGGCTCGCGCGTCCGGAGCGCCATGACGATCTCTTCCATCGCCGCGTTGCCCGCGCGCTCCCCGATGCCGTTAATGGTGCATTCAATCTGTCCGGCGCCGCTCAAGACCGCCGCCAGAGAATTCGACACCGCAAGGCCAAGGTCGTTGTGGCAGTGCACGGAGATTACCGCCTTATCGATGTTCGGGACGCGGTCGAACAGATTTTTAATCCGCTCCGCATACTCCTGCGGAATGGCGTAGCCTACCGTATCCGGGATGTTGATGGTCGTGGCGCCGGCAGAAATCGCCGCCTCGACTACCTTGCAGAGATAATCGATATCCGAGCGCGTGGCGTCCTCAGCCGAGAACTCCACGTCGCCGGTATATTTTCTCGCGCGCTTCACCGCCGCGACAGCCATGTCCAGCACCTGGTTACGGTCCTTCCTGAGCTTGAATTTCAGATGAATGTCCGAGGTCGCAAGGAAGGTATGTATGCGTCCGCGTTCGGCAGGCTTTATGGCCTCCGCCGCACGGTCTATGTCCTTGTCCGTAGTCCGCGCGAGCGCGCATATCACCGGCCCTGATACCTCCTGGGCGATGCGTTTTACCGCCTCGAAGTCCCCTTCCGATGCAATCGGGAACCCGGCCTCGATAATGTCCACCTTCATCCTGGCCAGCTGCCGGGCGACCATCAGCTTCTCGTCGATGTTCATGGAGCAGCCGGGGGACTGCTCGCCGTCCCGAAGGGTCGTATCGAATATTTTTATGATGCGGGACATTAAATGCCTCCTTATATTCACCCTCACCCCCTGCCACTCTCCCGTAAGGCGAGGGGTTAAGGTATGTCATTCTGAGCGAAGCGAAGAATCCGCTTTTCGATTAGCCAAGCGCGCAGGCCGACAGGGATCGCCTGAAGGCCATGCACCTCATTTTTGTACATCTGCCCATAATTAAAAAACCCCCGCCCATTACTTGATAAAGTAAGGGACGAGGGCTATAAACTTCCCCCGCGGTACCACCCTAATTCATCCCGCTACTTACGGGATGCGCTTGATTTGACGCGGCTCCGAGGCGAGTTCAACGCGGCTGACGGCTCCGGTTCGCACCATCCACCGGCTCTCTCAAGCCCGCCCGCGCCTACTACTCCTCTTCTCAGCCGTTATTATTGCGTCCTCATCTTAACCCGTCTTTTTCGGAATGTCAATACCCACTCCGTCAGCGCCCAGGCGACGTACGCCACGCTTAAGGAAAACAGCACCACCGGCGGGTTCAGCGCTACTGCGACAAGGATGACCACAGCCACAAGAAGCATCCAGAACGGGCGCCTGTCCCGGACATTGAGTTCCTTTAAGCTATGGAACCGGACGGTACTTATCATCAGAAGCGCAACTACGTAAATCATTACAAGCAGAAGGTAATTCCTTGACGGAAGGCCGTCGATGACGTCGCTCCAGAAAATTACGAAGGTGGCCAGCACCGCCGCGCCGCCCGGTATGGGAAGGCCGGTAAACCATTTCTTCTCTGAACCCACCATCTGCACGTTGAAACGCGCAAGCCTCAGCGCCCCGCATACGACGAACGTGAAAGCGCCAACCCATCCCAACCGTCTGAACGGCATCAGAGCCCATATATAAAACATAACCGCCGGCGCGACACCGAACGAAACCAGGTCTGAGAGCGAATCCAGTTCCACCCCGAACCTGCTTGTGGACTTGGTAAGCCTCGCCACCCAGCCGTCGAGGGCGTCGAATACCGCAGCGGTAAGTATGGCCCAGGCGGCCTTGTCAAAGTCGCCCTTTATGGATGCGACGATTGAGAAGAAGCCGAAGAACATCCCGCCGACCGTGAGGAGGTTCGGGAGTATGTAAATTCCTTTCCTCAAACGAGCACCCCGACGATGGTTTCGCCAGCCTTCGTTTTGTCGCCCGGCTTGACTTTAACTTCGCTCCCCGGCGGAAGATATATGTCCAGCCTGGAACCGAACATGATAAGCCCGAACCTCTCCCCGCGCCGGAGGGTATCCCCAGGCCTTGCCCAGCAGACTATCCGGCGCGCGACAAGGCCTGCAATCTGGACAAACATGATATTGCCGCCATTTTCCGTTTCCATGACAAGAGCGTTCTGCTCGTTGTCGAGCGAGGCCTTGTCCCTGTTCGCGGAGATGAACTTTCCTTTATTATAATGTATCTCCGTTATCCTTCCGCTCTCAGGCATACGGTTTACGTGGACGTTGAAGACGCTCATGAATATGGATACCTTCACGGCGCGGCGCTTGAGTATCCTCGGCTCATCCACCTCGCCCACGTAAATCACCGTCCCGTCCGCCGGCGAAACGACCAGATTCTCGCCTGTCGGCGGACGGCGCTCCGGGTTGCGGAAAAATGATACGGCAAAAACGGTTAAGGCCGTCATTACAAAGGCGGCCTTATACCATCCGGCTATCCAGAGGGCTGCCGTGATCGCCGCGAATACGCCGATTACCGGCAGACCCTCAAGAGCGATTATACTGTCGTGTCTCAATTTAATTTTTAGTCTTGTCCACCAGCTTCGACTTTCCGAGCCAGCTCATCATCGAACGGAGCTTAGCGCCCACCTGCTCTATCTCGTGCTCTTCGCCCATCCTCGTCAGGGCGTTGAACATGGGCTTGTTCGCCTGGCATTCCAGTATCCATTCCCGCGCGAAGGAACCGTTCTGTATCTCCTTCAGTATCTCGCGCATCTCGTCTTTCACGTAGTCGTCTATTATGCGCGGCCCGCGGGTCATGTCGCCGTACTGGGCTGTGTTGGAAACGGAGTAACGCATGTTTGCTATGCCGCCCTCATAGAGCAGGTCCACAATGAGCTTCGTCTCGTGAAGGCACTCGAAATACGCCATCTCCGGAGCGTATCCCGCCTCGACCAGCGTCTCGAAACCGGCGGTTATAAGCGCCGTAAGTCCGCCGCACAATACCGCCTGCTCGCCGAAGAGGTCGGTCTCGGTCTCTTCCTTGAAAGTCGTTTCAATTATGCCCGCCCTGCCGCCGCCTGCCGCGGATGCATACGCCATTGCCAGCGCCTTCGATTTCTTGGACGGGTCCTGGTGTACGGCTATAAGCATCGGGACGCCGCTGCCCTTCGTGAACTCGCTTCTGACCAGGTGGCCGGGGCCTTTCGGCGCCACCATGAACACGTTCGCGTCCGGCGGCGGGACTATCTGGCCGTAATGTATGTTGAAGCCGTGTGCGAAGCCAAGAAACACGCCCTTTTTCATGTTCGGGGCGATTTCGCTTTTATATATCTGCCCTTGATACTCGTCCGGGAGCAGTATCATCATCACGTCCGCCTGCTTAGCGGCTTCGGCGGCGGTCATTACGCTAAAACCCGCCTTCTTCGCCTTGTCCCAGTTCGGATACCCCTTCGCCTCTGCGACTATAACATCCATCTTGCTGTCCCGGAGGTTATTTGCGTGGGCATGGCCCTGGCTTCCGTAACCGATTATCGCCACCTTCTTGCCCTTCAGGTTCTTTAAATCCGCGTCCTTGTCGTAATACACCTTTACCATTTTCCGCTCCTCTCTTTCGGTTATAATAAACTCAGCTTTTCGCTTCCCTTGCTATCGCGACCTTGCCCGTGCGGACGACCTCTTTTATCCCAAGAGGCTTCAGCAGGTCTATTATCGCATCCAGTTTCTTCTCGTCTCCGGTTACCTGAATAGTATAAGTCTTGGCCGATGAATCTACTATGACGCCCCGGAATATCTCCGCCACGCGGAGCGTCTCCGCCCGGTGCTCCGTCTTGGGCTGGACTTTTATCAGCATCATCTCGCGCTCGACGTGGTCGAATTCGGTCAGGTCCGTTACCTTTATCACGTCGAGGAGCTTGTTTAACTGCTTCGTTATCTGTTCAATGATGTTATCGTCTCCTGAGGTGACGATAGTCATCTGCGAGACGGTCGGGTCGAGCGTCTGGCCGACGGAGATGGACTCGATATTATACCCGCGCCCTGAAAAAAGCCCGGACACGCGTGAGAGAACGCCGAACTTGTTTTCCACCATCACGGAGATTATATGGCGCATGTCACATCCCCCTCTTCGCGCGGACGCACCTGCATTTGAGTTCCTGTTTCACGGTCTTGCATATCAGTTTTTCGCCCGGAGGGCAGTCAGGCGGCCTGAAGAGCATCTCGTTGATTGCCGCCCCGGCAGGCACCATCGGATAGACCTTCTCCGTCTGGTCGCATACAAAGTCCATAAAGGTCGGCCTCTTTACCTTTATCGCCTCCCGTATGACGCCCTCAACGTCCGAGGGCTTCTGCGCCCTCAGGCCCACCGCGCCGTAGGCCTCGGCCACCTTCACGAAATCCGGCGTCCCGGTGAGGCAGGTGGATGAGTATCTTTTCTGGAAGAAAAGCTCCTGCCACTGCCGCACCATGCCGAGGAAGCAGTTATTGAGTATGGCGACCTTCACCGGAAGGTTGTGCAACACGGCGGTCGAGAGTTCCTGGATGTTCATCTGTATGGAGCCGTCGCCCGCGATGTCGAATACAAGCTTGTTCGGGAAAGCGAACTGTGCGCCTATCGCCGCCGGGAAACCGTATCCCATAGTGCCGAGGCCGCCGGAGGAAATCCAGGTGCGGGGCTTTTTGTATTTGAAGAACTGCGCCGCCCACATCTGGTTCTGGCCGACTTCCGTCGCGATGATGGCGTCGCCCTTTGTTATCTCGTAAATCTTTTCCACAACGAACTGCGGCTTTATCACGTCTCCCTGCTCGTAGTCCATCGGATGCTCGGCCTTCCAGTCCTCTATCCTGTCCAGCCAGACCTTCCGGTGCGGGTTGACATGCTCGCCCGCATCGTGCATGGCCTTGTTCAGGTCCTTAAGCACGTTCTTAACGTCGCCGACGATAGGCACGTCCACGCGCACGTTCTTGCGGATGGAGGTCGGGTCGATGTCTATATGTATTATCTTGGCGCCCGGCGCGAAGTCCTCGACGCGCCCGGTAACCCGATCGTCGAAGCGCATCCCGATGGCGATGAGCAGGTCGGACTCGTGCACGGCCATGTTGGCGAAATACGTCCCGTGCATACCGAGCATCCCAAGCGAGAGCTTGTGGTCTCCGGGGAAGCCGCCAAGGCCCATCATGGTCATCGTGACCGGGAGCTTCGCCGCCTCGGCGAATTCCTTAAGCTCCGCCGCCGCTCCGGAGCTGATAACCCCTCCGCCGGCGATTACGACGGGTTTCCTGGATTTAGATATTGCGTCCGCCGCCTGCTTTATCTGCCAGAGGTTCCCCTTGAAAGTCGGGCGATAGCTCCGAAGCTCCACCTTCTCCGGGTATTTGAAGTCCGCCTTCGCGACGGTAATGTCCTTCGGCAGGTCTACGAGCACCGGCCCGGGCCTTCCTGTGGAGGCGATATAAAACGCCTCCTTTATCGTCCTTGCCAGGTCGCTTACGTCCTTGACAAGGAAGTTATATTTCGTGCACGGCCTGGTTATGCCGACTATGTCCGCCTCCTGGAAGGCGTCGTTCCCGATGAGCATTGTCGGCACCTGCCCCGTCAGAACCACCATCGGGATAGAGTCCATGTAGGCCGTGGCAATGCCCGTAACGGTATTGGTCGCGCCGGGGCCGGAGGTGACAAGGCACACGCCGGGCTTGCCGCTTGCGCGTGCGTATCCGTCCGCGGCATGGGCCGCCCCCTGTTCGTGCCGTGTAAGGATAAGCTGGATGTCCTTTTCATCGTAGAGGACGTCGAAGATATTTAATACCACCCCTCCCGGATAGCCGAAGATGTATTTCACGCCCTCACGCCTCAGGGACTCAATCAGTATCTGCGCGCCGGAAAGCTTCAATTCACAACCTCCTTACTTCATCACTGCCCCGGTATTAGCCGAGGTTACCATCCGCGAATATCTCGCAAGCCAGCCTGTTTTTATTTTAGGCTCCGGCTTCTTCCACAACTTCATGCGTTTCGCAAGCTCGGTCTTGGACACCTTAAGCTCCAACTTCCTGGCCGGGATGTCTATGGCTATTTCATCCCCGTCCTTTATAAGCGCTATCGGCCCGCCCTCCATCGCCTCCGGGCTGACATGCCCTATGCAGGGCCCCTGCGTCCCGCCGGAGAAGCGCCCGTCCGTAATAAGGGCGACGGAGTCGGCAAGACCCATGCCGACTATGGCAGCGGTGGGGGAGAGCATCTCGCGCATCCCAGGGCCGCCCTTCGGGCCTTCATAGCGGATTACGATTACGTCCCCGGATTTTATCTTCCCGCTCAGGATCGCGGCCATCGCATCTTCCTCGGAATCGAAACACCTGGCCCGCCCCTTGAACTTCATCATCTTCTCTGACACGGCGGTCTGCTTTATAACCGAACCAAGGGGAGCGAGATTGCCCGTCAGGACGGCTATCCCGCCTTCCTTGTGATATGCCCGCTCGACAGTCCTGATTATCTCGTCGCTCTCAGGCTTCGCGCCTCTCGCTATCTCCTTTACCTTGAAGCCGGATACGGTAATACCGTCTTTCAGGCGCGATAGAAGCCTTCCCATAACTGCGGGAATGCCGCCTGCCGCGTCCAGGTCCTCCATGTAATATTTCCCCGCCGGCAGAAGATCCGTAATGTGCGGAGTCTTTTTGCTTATCTCGTCTATCGCCGAGAGCGGGATGTCTATTCCGGCCTCATGCGCGATAGCGGGGATATGCAGGCAGGTGTTTGTGGAGCCGCCAAGAGCCATGTCAACGGTGATAGCGTTCTCGAACGCCGTCTTCGTCATTATCTTCCTGGGCGTTACGTCTTTTTTTACCAGTTCGACAACCCTCACGCCCGATTCATATGCGATACGTCTTTTCTTGCTGGATACGGCAAGGGCCGTCGCGCAGCCCGGAAGCGACATGCCCATCGCCTCCGTAACGCACGCCATTGTGTTCGCTGTGTATAATCCCTGACACGCGCCGGGGCCGGGGCAGGCGCATTCCTCAAGCGCGCACAATTCCTTTTCGTTTATCTCACCCTTTCGGTAGCGCCCAACCGCCTCGAAGGTGCCGGTTACGAGATTCTGCCTCTCCATTCCGAGCCTTCCGGAGAGCATCGGCCCGGCTGTAACAACCAGTGTCGGGACATCAAGCCTCGCCGCGGCCATGAGCATCCCAGGCGTAATCTTGTCGCAGTTCGTGAGGAGCACCAGGCCGTCCAGGGCGTTGGCAAGTGTTATGGATTCCACCATGTCCGCGATAAGCTCGCGGGAAGGCAGGGAGTAGTGCATCCCGCCATGCCCCATGGCTATGCCGTCGCATATGCCGGGGATGCCAAAAACGAAGGAATATCCGCCCCCGGCATGGACGCCTTTTTCTATATAGCGCTCCAGGTCCCTCATCCCGATATGGCCGGGGATAAGGTCGGTAAAACTGCTTGCGATACCGATAAGCGGTTTCGCAAGCTCTTTCCTGGTTATTCCGGTAGCGAAAAGTAGCGCCCTGTTGGGTGCCCGCTCAATCCCTTTCTTTATCCTGTCGCTCCTCATGTCGATACCTTTCTATTTTGAATAAAAACGGGAAGTTATCTTTTACCATACTCAAAAGCCATAAGTCAACGAATAAAAAAGGGAAGATCCCTTAAGGGATGCTTCCCTTCCTTCCGGATTCTGCCGGTACTTATTTTATACGACAGCCTTCAGTTCGTGTAAGACTTCAAACATTCTGTCTTTTTTGGCTAATTTCTGCTTCTGGAGGGTCTTCTTTTCAAATTCTTCTTCTGGGGTGAGGTGTCTTGTGCCTCCGAATTTCTGCTCAATCTGCCTGTCGATATCCCTGTGCTCTCTCTCCAGGCGGCGGAACTCTTCGCTCTCGCGCCTGGCGTAACCGATCAATTCTTCATTTTCTTCCATCTTTACCTCCCAATTCGCCTTTGAAGGTTTAGATGCCCTTTAAATCCCTATACTTAGTGGGAATGTAGCATATCCTAAGTCAAACTTCAAGGGCTTTTTTCCAGTAGCGAATAAATGTCGTAAAGCCACATAATTACAGCGTTATCCCGCGGAGATTCATAATAATTCTTCCTTATGCCCGCCTCCTCGAAACCCAAGCTTTTATAAAGCTTTATCGCGGCCTTGTTCTTCTCCCGAACCTCCAGAGTAGCCGCTCCGGCCCCCCTTAGATAGCAGAATTCCAGGGCCGCGAGCGCCAGTTTTGATGCGATTTTGAGCCGCCTGTAACGCTTCCGGATTCCAAGGTTCAAGATATGCATTTCGTCGATAAGCATCCAGAAACATATAAAGCCGACAAGCAGACCGGACGGCTCCCGCGCAAGGAAGATGAAGGAATAATCCCTGCTCATCTCGTCCCTGAACATCTCTTCCGTCCAGGGCCAGAAGAACACCTCCCTTTCCAGCTCCATGACCTCCGGCAGGTCGTATAAGGTCATCTCGGATATTGTTATTTCCATCGATATGTCAGAGCGCATTTTCGGTGTTCCGCGTGGAACATCATGGCCTGAAATGCTTCAGCTTTACGTACGAGCGCCAGTCCTTGCGCCGCCGGAAACCGGGATTTCCCTTGTGGTAGCGGATGCCGTCCTCTACGGCCTTCCTCGCCTCGTCCTTCTTCCCCAGCGCGTTCAATGCCCTCGCATACTGGTAAAGCCCTTCGATGCTCGTATTGTTTATGGAAAGATGTTTCTTCAGCGATTCCAATGCGGCTTCAAACTTGCCCAGAGCGATTTCGGCCTCTCCCATGTATAGCCAGGATTCTCCATACCGAAGCCGCGGCTCGATTTCCGAGGCCCTTTTAAGACGCTCTTCGGCCTCTTCCGCCTTTCCTGAGCGGAGATACGCAAGACCTGCGAAGTGGTTTACCTCCGCGGAATTCGGTTCCTTTTTCAGGGCCTCAAGGAAATGCGCCAGGGCGTCCTGCGGCATCTTTTTTTCAAGCAATACCATTCCGAGGTCGCGCCGGGCGGTCGAATCGTATGGGTTTACTTCCACGGTCCTTTTCAGCCTCGAATATGCCTGGCTCCTCCTGACCCAGTCCGACGGGTTCGGTATGCGGTCCCTGAATACATACAAAAGGACAAGGATAACGAGGATATACGGGTGCCGGAACAGGATGTTGACAAGAATGAAGTACAGTATGTACGTAATAATGCTCAAGGCCCAAGCCTCCCTTTTACGTGCCGGCATACCCGGCATTTAAAGACTATAGAACGGGTCTTTCCCCATGTCAATGCTAAATAAGAATCACCCCCTGGGGCGCTTTTGAATGGCAAAACGAGTCCTGTTATTTCTTGACTATTCCCAGGGTTATATTATCGGAACGCCGGCGATAGTAATAGTTGCTAAACAGCATGCTTGCGCATATCGGATTTTGTGTTATATTGACTTCCGTAACTCAGCTATTCAAGGCGACGTAGCCAAGAGAATAGGCAGGGGCCTGCAAAGCCTCATACAGAGGTTCAAATCCTCTCGTCGCCTCCAAGGTAAAAAGGCCGCAGAATATGCGGCCTTCGTTATTGAGGGGTACGTTGCATCAGGATGCGACTTGACTGGACGCCTTTGCGGATTATAATCTATGCTATGGGGTGGTAACCTGCGGCACAAATCCAAAAAGGAGAATGAATATGGAAAAAATGTTTGAACAGA
>JAJYGS010000074.1 GCA_021785055.1 Nitrospirota bacterium
CGCACTTGAGGCGGGCCGGAATGCGCAGGAGGGATTTTACGAGAGCGCCAGGGAAGCCGGGGCGGAGTTCCTGGGCTCGCTGGGCGAGGAAGGCCGCGCGATAGTCATAATCAGCAGGCCTTACAACGGCTGCGACGGGGGCCTGAACCTCGACCTCCCGGAGAAGCTCCGAAACCTCGGAGTCGCCGCGGTGCCGCTCGACTTCCTGGGCTTGGGCGACATCGACATAAGCCGGGATTGGCCGAACATGTATTGGCGGAGCGGCCAGAGGATACTCCAGGGGGCGGAGATAGTCCGGGAAGACAAAAGACTGAACGCGCTCTACATCACGAACTACGGCTGCGGGCCGGACTCCTTCCTGACGAAATACTTCAAGGAGGTCATGGGCGAAAAGCCATACCTCCAGCTCGAAGTGGATGAGCATTCCGCCGACGCGGGCGCGATAACGAGGTGCGAGGCGTTCCTGGACTCCATAGAAAACGTCGGTATGCGCAAGACCGAAAGGAAGAAGATCCGGCAGGTGTCGTACTCGAAAAACGGCGGCGCCCGGAAGATATTCATTCCGCGCATGTGCGACCACGCCTTCGCGCTCGCGTCCGCGTTCAGGCGGCACGGCATAGAGGCCGAGCCGACCGAGCCGCCGGATTCCCTCACGCTCGAACTCGGCAGAAAGCATACCTCCGGGAAGGAGTGCTATCCCTGCATCATCACCACGGGCGACATGGTGAAGATATGCGAGAGCAAGGGCTTTAACCCGGCGGCTTCGGCGTTTTTCATGCCCTCGGGCACGGGCCCCTGCCGCTTCGGACAATACAACATGCTCCACCGTCTGGTGCTCGACGAGATAGGCTGCCCGGACGTGCCGATCTACGCCCCGAACCAGGACGAGGGCCTGTACAAGGACCTGGGGATGGTCGGGGGCAGTTTCGCGCGCGCCGCCTGGCAGGGCATAGTGGCGACGGACCTCCTGAACAAGTGCCTGCACGAGAGCCGCCCCTACGAGAAAGAAAAGGGCGCGGCCCAGGCCCTGCACAAAGAGTTCCTGGGACGGATATGCAACGCCATAGAGAAGGGCCTGCCGATGGAGCCCGCTCTCCGGGACATGCGGGACGCCTTCGAGGGTCTGCCGAAGAACGACGCCAGGAAGCCCCTTATCGGCATCGTCGGGGAGATATACGTCCGGAGCAACGAATTCTCCAACGAATCGGTCATAAAGAAAATCGAGGCCCTTGGCGGGGAGGTATGGCTTGCGCCCTTCGGGGAGTGGATACTCTACCAGAACCACACCAATATCGACGCCGCAAAGAGAAAGGGGAAGCTCTCGGAATACTTCTCCTGCCTGACGACGCATTTCGTCCAGACGCGGATAGAGCATAAATACGCCTCCGTCTTCGAGGGATACTTAAAAACCCTGCACGAGCCGCCCATAAAGGAAACCCTGGCGCTCGCCCTTCCCTACCTCCGGGCAACCTTCCAGGGCGAGGCCATACTCTCCATGGGCAAGAGCGTGGACTTTACCCGGCACGGGGTTTCCGGGCTGCTAAACGCAATGCCTTTTAACTGCATGCCCGGCACAATCGTCTCCGCGCTTCTAAAGAAATTTTCGGAGGATTACGCCGGATTTCCATATATTTCAATGTCTTACGACGGAAACGAGCAGGCGGGCGCAATAACGCGCCTGGAGGCGTTCATGCACCAGGCCGAGGGCCTAATCCCGGTTTGACGATACGGAGACATGGATGTATTATTTAGAAGAGCAGGAAAAACGTGCAACTTGAAATTACAATTATATAGTTGACAAGCGCGTTCATATTTGTTAGTTTCGATAAGAGTTACGGTTACCGGTACCGGAAATTGCAGTGGGTCTGCAAGAGGCAGTAAAGCAACAGAAATGGAAAGTCAGCATTGGAAAGGGGAGTCATGAAGAAGTTTTTGATTGGAATCGTCGGGTTTACGTTATTTGCCGCATTGCCTGTGATGGCAAGGGCCAACATGATGAATTACCAGGGAAAAATCCGCCGGGCGAAGGTTTTCTACGAAATATCAGGGGTCAGCCCTAAGGCGACCCTTGGAAGCTTCAGCATTCCGTCAAGCACATCCAACGTCTCTTTTACGTTCAACAACAATTCCGGCATAGTAAAAAACGGCATGATGTCATTTAACGGCATGTCCATAGGCTTCGGCGGGACGGCGCTTTCCCCGACGACCAACATGGTCGTGGGAAATATGCAGGTCGGCGGCGTGATAAGCCCGGACGGCGCCGTGACATATGACATGTCCACCAACACCTATGCCGGGAGCGGCCAGGTTATAGAGTTCGTCGGCACCGGGGCGCTCTACGGGATGCTCAGGAACGGCTGGGACACCCAGTACGGAACCCCCGGCGCAGGCCCCGGCGGCGGCTGGATGCCCCGCTTCGGCAACGCAAGCAGCATCTCGGCCATGCCTGGCTGGGGCGGCTCCACGACTAACTGGGGCATGGCGGGCGGATACGGCATGACGCCTGCCGGAAACGGCCCCGGCGGATATACCGGAGGCGGCGGGATGATGTACGGCAACGGAAAAGGCGGCTGGTCGAATATGGGCCCAGGGAATATGGGCCCCGGCGGTATGGGCATGATGGGCGCCGCCGGAATCGGCAAGACACCGATGCCTTCGGGAACCGGCGTCGGGATGGTCAGGCTGTTCATAGTCCCGACCACGGCTGCTGAAATTACGGTAAACAGCGGCGTGCCGGACACCTCGAAGCCGAAACCGGTTCGCCTCAGGATAATGCCCCTGACCGTGGGCCTGAGGACACAGTAACGGCATGCGTAACGCCCCTGAACCCCCGTTTTATCCAAAAACGGGGGTTCAGGGATACAATTTTCTTGACAGCCGCGAAGTCCTTCGGTATAAGTAAAATCGTGAAAGTATTCCTTAAAATATTCCTGACGGTAGCGATAAGCCTTAACCTCCTCGGCGCGTTCATGCCGCCGAAACCCTGCAATATGCCCTGCTGCCGGGCCGGGGCGGCCTCAGGCCGGCGGATGTCCGGGTGCGCGGCGCGGACTATGAAGGCGGCTGGATTCCCTGTCCGGTTAAGCGTTCCGGGGATGAGATGCTGCATGGTGCAGACCGCCCAGGGACTCGCTCCCGCGACGGTCAACACGGCCCAGGCCGAGAGGTCTCTGTCGGGGCATTTATCTGTCTCCGGGCCGTCGTTTGCCGCAAACATTTTCCCTGGGAAATCCCCGTTTATTACCGGCTCCCCGCCTGGGGCGTCGGCTTCCATACCCGTCTACAAACTTACCTCAACATATCTCTGCTGAGCCCGCTCAGGCGGGCGCGAACCTCCGGGGGGCGCATTGCCGCACCTCGCCGGGCGCCTTTGCGCCTGGAATCAGTGTCGTTCTGAGGCGATAGCCGAAGAATCCGCCGTTATTCTTTATTTTTATTGTTAATCCACAAAGGAGAAGTTAAAATGAAGAAACTCATTGCCATATTTGCATTTTTTGTCTTATCCGCACTGCCGCTCGCCTCGCCGGCCGCATCAAACAAGACGGTCGGGTATATAAAGTGCCCCATCTGCGGGGACAAGGTAAACCCCAAGACCGCAAAGAACTCCTGGACTCACAAGGGAAAGAAGTATTACTTTGCGGCATGCTGCACCAAAAAGGACATAGCGAAATTCAAAAAAAACCAGCAACAGCTTAAGAAATAAGGTATATTTTTGTCATGAGAATAACGACTCTTATGATGGCGGCTGTCCTTCTTGCCGCGCTCGGCGTCCCGGCGCACGCGGACGAGACGCTGAAGCTCTCCGCACTGCTGAAGGAGGCCCGTGAGCAAAACCCCGGCCTCTCGGCGATGCAATACAGGTATCGGGCGGCCGGAGAGCGCGTGCCGCAGGCCGGGGCCTTGCCCGACCCGATGCTGATGACGGGAGTCCAGAACCTGCCCGTAAACTCCTTTGAATTCGACGAGGACATGATGACCCAGAAGATGATAGGGGTATCGCAGACATTTCCCTTTTTCGGCAAGAGGGGACTTAAAAGCAAGGCCGCGTCCCTGGAGGCAAAGGCCGAAAAAGATGATTACGGCGAAGGCGCCCTGAAAATAGCGCGGGACGTGAAGACGGCATATTTCAGGCTCTACAGGATAAAGAAAGACCTGGAGGTCTTGAAGAAAACGGGCGCGCTCCTGGACAGCCTCAAGAAAATCGCCCAGTCCCGGTATTCCGTGGGCATGGGGGGTATGCAGGACATAATCAAGACGCAGCTTGAGCAGTCCCTGTTAATCGACAAGCGGCTTGCCCTCCGGAGGGAAGACCGGACGGAGCGGGCGGAGCTTGGCGCGCTCCTGGGGCGGGACGCACCCGTGGCGGGGACTGTGGAGGACATAAAACCCGAAGCGCTCGCCCTCGACGCCAGGGCGCTGGCCGATGCCGCCATTCAAAACCGCCCGGAGATCATGGCCGCGTCCGAACGCATAAAGAAGGGCGAGACCATGTTGACTCTGGCGAAGAAGGCGTCATACCCGGACTTCACCGTCTCGGCCCAGTACATGGAGCGGGACAGGCAGAATAACGGGGTGAGGCCCTCCGACATGGTCTCCGCCGTCGTTTCCATAAACCTCCCGATATGGCGAAAGTCCAAAATAGAACCCGGCATACGTGAGGCGGCCCTTTTAAAATCCGAGGCGGAGGAAGAGCGCGACGCCGAGGAGAAGGAAATAAGGGCAAGGGTAGAGTCCCTCGTGGAGCAGGTTAATAAGGACGACAGGATGATAAAGCTCTACAGGGAAGTGATTATCCCGGAGGCAAACGACGACATAAGCGCGGGGCTTGCCGGATACGAAGTCGGAAAGGTGCAGTATATCGACCTTTTGGACTCCATCCGGACGCTTCTCGGTTACCAGACGGAATATTACAACCGGCTTTCCGACAGGGCGACGAAAGTGGCCGACCTCGAAGCGGCGACGGGACGGTAGACCGGCCTCGAACAAGTAGCCGGCTATGGAGACATCATACAAATGAGAAAGAAAATAATCGTTTCCATCGCAGTCCTGCTGGCTTTGGCGGCGGGCGCATACCTTGGCCGGGGCCTCTGGGCCGGTAGACCGGCATCAGGCGGAGCGGCGGCAAACAAAAAATGTGAGACAATATATACCTGCGCGATGCATCCGCAGATAATCCGGCATCACCCGGGCAACTGCCCGATATGCGGGATGCCGCTTGTAAAGAAGGTTATACCGGCTGCCGGCATGGGCAACGTGTCCGGGATGCCGGGCGGGACAGGCGCGCAGCCGTCCGCCGCCGCGCAGGGCATGGGCAACATATCCTCCGTGGCCCTCGACCCGCGCGAGAGGATGCTTGCGAACGTGGCTACCTCGGAGGTGCGGGAAGAGACACTCTCCCAGGAGATGGACACCGTCGGGACGATCGCCGTGGACGAACAGAATATACGGAAGATTGCCGCGCGCTACGCCGGACGCATAGAGCGGCTCGACGTAAACGTTACCGGGCAGTACGTAAGGAAGGGCCAGGAGCTCTTCACGATATACAGCCCGGAGATGGTGGCGACACAGAACGAGTATCTCATCGCAAAGGCCTCGGAGAAGCGGCTTAGCTCTTCTGATTTCAAGGAAGTGGCCTCCGGAACGGAAGGCGTCCTGAAAGCGGCGAGGACGAGGATGAAGCTCTGGGGCTTAACCGACGCGCAGATAGCAAGGCTCGACAAAACGGGCCAGGTGAGCGACTCCGTATCCGTATTCTCGCCCGTTTCAGGGACGGTTACGAATATCTCGGCCCGGCAGGGCGATTACGTCTCGGAAGGGACGGAGGTATTCACGGTGTCGGACCTCTCCCGCGTGTGGATGGAGGCGGACATATACGAATACCAGCTCTCGAAGGCGGGCATCGGCTCGCGCGTGGAGGTGACGACGGACGCCTGGCCGGGGAAAATATTTTACGGCAGGGTTTCGTTTATGGACCCTTCCGTGAACCCGCAGACGAGGACGATAAGGGTCCGGGCGGACCTTAACTCCCTGGGCCTCTTAAAGCCGGACATGTTCGTAACGGCGAAGATATTCTCGACGCCCGTCAGGGGAGTTGTCGTCCCGTCGTCGGCTGTGCTCTATACCGGCAACGGCAACGTGGCCTGGGTGGAGACGAGGCCGGGCGTGTTCACGATGCGAAACGTAACGGTCGGCATCCAGTCCGGAGACAACTTCCAGATTCTTGCGGGGCTTAAACCCGGAGAGCAGGTAGTAACCCAGGGCGGCTTCCTGATAGACTCCGAGGCCCAGCTCCGCGAGAGCGCACAAGGCATGGCGAACATGCCGGGGATGAACATGTCCGGCGCGGGACAGGGAAAAGCGCAATCTCCGCCCGCGCAGAAGAAACAGACTATGCCGGGAATGAACATGTAATATGATAGATAAAATAATCGAGTATTCCGCGAAGAACAGGCTTATCGTCCTGTCCGTGTTCGGCCTCGTGGTAATCTGGGGCGTATGGGCGCTGTACCACACGCCGCTCGACGCCATACCCGACCTCTCCGACAACCAGGTAATCGTCTATACCAAGTGGCCCGGCAGAAGCCCGCAGACGATAGAGGACCAGATAACCTACCCGCTCGTAACGGGGCTTCAGGGCGTGCCGAAGGTCCGGGCGGTAAGGGCTACGTCCGCATTCGGCTTCTCGCTTATCTACGTCATTTTCGACAACGACGCCGACATTTACTGGGCCAGGGCGCAGGTCCTCGAGCGTTTGAACTACGCCGCGTCCCGGCTCCCGCCCGGCGTAACGCCGACGCTCGGCCCGGACGGCACCGGGGTCGGGCAGGTCTACTGGTATACGCTACAGGGCAAGGGCTACGACCTGGCGACGCTCAGGACGATACAGGACTGGTACGTCCGCTATCAGCTCGGCTCCGTGCCGGGCGTGGCGGAGGTGGCTTCCATCGGCGGGTTCGTGAAGCAGTATGAGGTTGACCTGGACCCGAACAGGATGCAGGCGTATAACGTAACCGTCCCGCAGGTCATGGACGCCGTAAGGAAGAGCAACAGCGAGGTCGAGGGAAACCTCATGGACAAGAGCGGCATGACGTTCATGGTGCGCGGCCTGGGTTATATCAAAGGGATAAAAGACCTTGAGAACGTCCAGGTGGCGGCCTATAACGGCACGCCCGTGCTCGTGGGCGACCTTGGCCGCGTTCAGATGGGCGTGCAGACCAGGCGCGGGCTTCTGGACTGGAACGGCAAGGGCGAGGCCGTCGGCGGGATAATAGTCATGCGCTACGGCGAGAACGCAAAGCAGGTGATAGACCGCGTTAAGGCGAAAATCGCCCAGATACAGCCGGGGCTGCCCAAAGGCGTGAAGATCGTCGCCGCATACGACCGCTCGGACTTGATCTCCCGCGCCGTCCATACCTTAAAGCGCGCCCTTACGGAAGAGTCGGTTATCGTCTCGCTCGTCGTGCTCATCTTCCTGCTGCACTTCCCGAGCGCGCTGGTCATCGTCCTGACGCTCCCCATCGCCGTGCTCATCTCTTTCATTACTATGAAATACATGGGCGTTACGTCCAATATCATGTCGCTTGGCGGCATAGCAATAGCTATAGGAGTTCTGGTGGACGCGGGAGTCGTCATGGTGGAGAACTGCTATCGGCACCTCTCAGAGCTTGCGCCGGAGGAGCGCCAAAGCAGGCGGCTCGAAGTCGTGATAAAGTCCTCGAAACAGGTCGGGCGCGCGATATTCTTCTCGCTTATGATCATCGTCTTGGCCTTCGTCCCGGTATTCCTGCTCACGGGCCAGGAGGGAAAGCTTTTTCATCCGCTGGCCTTCACGAAGACGTTCTCCATGGCCGGCTCGTCCATAATGGCGATAACGCTTGTGCCGGTCCTGATGTATTACCTCCTGCGCGGGAACATGCCGCCGGAGTCGAAAAACCCGGTGTCGCGGTTCTTCGTGTTTCTGTACTCCCCGGTAATCAAGTGGGCGCTGAAATACAAGAAGACCGTAATCGTCTTAAACCTCGTCGCCCTGGGCCTGGCGATATTTCTGTATGGACGCCTGGGGCACGAGTTCATGCCCGCGCTGGACGAAGGGAGCCTGCTTTTCATGCCGACGACGCTCCCGCCGGTATCCATGACGGACGCGAAGAGGCTCGTTACCGTGCAGGACGCAATCATCAAGACCGTGCCGGAGGTTGACCACGTCCTGGGCAAGGTCGGACGCGCCGAGACCGCTACGGACCCGGCCCCCGTGAGCATGTTCGAGACGATAATAACCTTAAAGCCCAAGAGCCGGTGGAGGAAAGGCGTCACAAAGGCGGACATCGTAAACGAGCTGTCGAAGAAGCTCGAAATCCCCGGCGTCGCCCCCGGCTGGACGCAGCCGATCATAAACCGCATCCAGATGCTCTCCACGGGCGTCCGGACGGACCTTGGCGTCAAGATAATGGGGAACAACCTGAATACACTGGATATGCTGGCGCAGCAGGCCCAGGGGATACTTGAGAAAATACCCGGAGCGACGGACCTCTACGCCGAACGCGTCACGGGCGGGGAATACCTCGACATAGGCGTGAACCGGCAGGCCGCGGCAAGATACGGCCTGAACGTCTCCGATGTGCAGAGAATAATCGAGAGCGCGATAGGCGGAATGCGGCTTACAACTACCGTCGAGGGCAGGGAGCGCTTTCCCGTAGTCGTGCGATACGCGCGGGACTTCCGGGACAACATAGAAGCCCTGCGCCGCATACAGGTTCCCGTTAAGGACGGCTCGTCTATCGCCTACATCCCCCTTGCACAGGTCGCGGACATACGCATAACGACCGGCCCGGACATGATAAACTCGGAGAACGGGATGCTGCGCTCCGTGGTGTTCCTGAACGTCCGCGGGCGCGACATGGGGAGCTTCGTCGAGGAGGCCAAGGCCAAGCTCGACTCGGAGCTTAAACTGCCGCCGGGATACTACATCGACTGGGCGGGGAGCTGGGAGAACCAGGTGCACGCCGCGAAGACGCTTCGCCTCCTCGTCCCGATGGGGCTGTTCGTAGTCTTTATACTTCTGTATTTCACGTTCCATTCCGCCAAGGAGGCCGCGATGGTCATGCTCTCCGTGCCGTTCGCCCTGGTTGGCGGGGTATATCTCGTCTGGGCGCTCCACTACAACATCTCCGTAGCGGTATGGGTGGGTTTCATCGCGCTCTACGGCGTCGCGGTGGAGACGGGCGTCGTCATGGTCATATACCTGCACGAAGCGCTGGACAAGAAGCTCCTTGCCGGGGCCGTTACGAAAAAGGACGTCTACGACGCGACGTACGAGGGCGCGGTGCTCCGGCTCCGTCCGAAGCTTATGACGGTCTTCGTGGCGCTTATGGGCCTGGTGCCGATAATGTGGTCAACCGGCACGGGCGCGGACGTCATGAAGCCCATCGCCGCGCCGATGATTGGCGGGATGATAACCTCCGCCGTCCACGTCCTTATAATGACGCCCGTGATATTCGTCCTCATGAAGACGCGCGACCTGAAGAAGGGGCGGCTTAAGGCATCGGGCATGAAGGGCTGAGTGGCACCCGCCGGATTGCGCGGCTCTTTATTTTCCCGGTTGACAAAAATATATTTGGGGGTAAGATATTCGTGGTCTGGTTTTACCCTGGACGGCACGGCACGAAAGGACGGGTTCTATGGCTTGGGAATGGCACATGATCGAGGAGGAGAAGGCGCTTCGTGCGCTCCGGAAGATGGTGGAGGGGACGGCAATCAAGCTAAAGGAGCCGTCGCTAAACGAGCTTGAGGCGGTAAGGCTCATGGAGATTACCCGCACGTGGGTATCGAAGGTATTCCCGGAGAGGCTCCCGGCGTACGACGCGGTATACAAGCCGCGCCTCGAACATATCTATTACGGCGGCAGGAGATGAAGGACGAAAGGCTTGTGGAGTCGCTCGAAGAGGTCGCGTCCGCGCTTGGCGTGAAGGTAAATTACGAGAAAATAAGGAAAATGACCGCGCGTCAGCCGAAAGGTGGCCTTTGCATCGTGAAGGGCGAGCCGAGGATAATCGTCCACAGGCCGCTTGGCGCCTCAGAGAAGGTGCAGGTATTGGTCGAATCCCTCCAGGGCTACGACCTTGAGAACGTCTTCATGCCCCCCGAAGTCCGCCAGGCAATCGAAGGCGCCCTGCCGCTTCTGAAGCGGGCAAGTTCGGAGTAAACTCCCTGCATAATTATCGTCATCCCCGCAAAATGGGGAATCCGGCGGCTTTCCGCCTGACGATTTCCCCGCCTTTTCTCTTCCGTTTCGCTATACTCTAAGTATGGCGGAGCTTCCACTCATACTCCCGTACGACAAATACAACTCCGAGCTGGTGGCCAACGTGCATCCGCTGGACTGGAAGAATCCGGAACCGGCACCCGTCTATAACCTCGTGATAATCGGCGCGGGGACGGCTGGGCTGGTCGCGGCGGAAATTGCGGCCCTGGCCGGGGCGAAGGTCGCGCTAATCGAGCGGCGGCTTATCGGCGGGGACTGCCTGAACCTGGGCTGCGTGCCGTCGAAAACCATAATAAGCTCGTCCCGTGTATCAGAGGAAGTCCGGGAAGCGGGCAGCCACGGCGTCAAGGTAATCTGCGGCTATGAGGCGGATTTCCCGGCGGTGATGGAGCGCATGAGGCGGCTTCGGGCGCG
>JAJYGS010000077.1 GCA_021785055.1 Nitrospirota bacterium
GCTACGGGCGTCGGCAGCACGGATGTCGCAGCGGCGATGATAACGGGCGAGATATGGTTCAAGGTCCCGGAGAGCATAAAGTTTGTTTATTACGGCAAGCTCAGGAAATGGGTCTCAGGCAAAGATCTTATCCTCCATACCATCGGCGACATCGGCGTGGACGGCGCGCTCTACAAGGCTATGGAGTTTACGGGCGAAACGATAGAAAAAATGGATATGTCCGGTAGACTTACGATGGCGAATATGGCCATAGAGGCCGGCGGCAAGAACGGGATTATCGCCCCGGACGACATAACCAGGGAATACGAGAGCGGCAGGGCGAAGCGAAGGCCGAAGTTCTACAAGTCCGACAGGAAGGCCGTTTACGCTGAAGTGCGCGAGTACGACTGCTCGAAGCTTGAGCCGCAGGTGGCCTGCCCGCACCTGCCGGAAAATACCAGGGGCGTGAGCGAGCTTTCTCATATAAACATACATCAATCCGTTGTCGGCTCCTGCACGAACGGGAGGATAGAAGACCTGCGCGTCGCGGCGAAAGTGCTGAAGGGCCGGAAGGTGCATCCGGACGTGCGGATGATAATAATTCCGGCGACGCAGGCGATATACAAGCAGGCGATGAAAGAGGGCCTGTTCAATATCTTCATCGACGCGCAGGCTGCGGTATCAACGCCCACTTGCGGGCCGTGCCTTGGCGGGCACATGGGCATCCTTGCAAAGGGAGAACGTTCCATCGCCACTACGAACAGGAATTTCGTCGGGCGAATGGGGCACCCGGAGTCCGAGGTATATCTTGCAAACCCGGCAATCGCCGCGGCGTCTGCGGTTCTTGGCAGGATTGGAAGCCCGGACGAACTGAAATAGGAGGCATAAATGAAACTGAAAGGACATGCCTGGAAGTTCGGCGCGGACATCGATACCGATGCGATAATCCCGGCCCGTTACCTGAATACCTCGGAGCCGTCCGAGCTTGCAAAGCACCTCATGGAGGACAGCAAACAGCCCGATTTTATCAAGAATATGGGCAGGGGCGACATCATCGTGGCCGATAAGAATTTCGGATGCGGCTCCTCGCGCGAGCATGCCCCGATAGCCATAAAGGCAGCTGGAGTCTCGTGCGTGGTGGCGAAGACGTTCGCAAGGATATTCTACCGCAATTCGTTCAACATGGGTCTCCCGATATTCGAGTGCCCGGAGGCCGTGGACGGCATCGCGCAGGGGGACGCAGTCGAGGTGGACGCGGAAAACGGGATAATAAAGAACCTGACAACCAGCAAGACGTATCAGGCCGCTCCAATTCCGCCGTTCATGCAGGAGCTTATTGCCGCGGGCGGGCTGATGGAATGGGTGAAGAAGAAGGTCGCATAACGTTACTTATGTCATTCCAGTGAAGGCGGGAATCCAGTGGCTTTAATGCCAGCCCGTTTTTGCAGGATGACGGTTAATACTCGAAGGGAGATTTCATAATGCCAAAAAGCTATAAGATTGCGCTCGTCCCCGGAGACGGGACGGGGCCTGAAGTGGTAGCGGAAGCGGTAAAGGTAGTCAAATCTGCGGCGAAGAGGGCAGGTTTTGGTCTGTCTTTCAAGACATTCGATTTCGGCGGGGAGCGCTACAAAAAAACCGGCGAGACACTGTCCGACAAGGACGTCGATACGCTCCGGGATTATGACGCCATACTTCTTGGCGCAATAGGCCATCCGGACGTCGCGCCTGGAATCCTTGAGAAGGGGATACTGCTGAAGATGCGGTTCGCGCTCGACCTCTACGTGAATCTAAGGCCCGTGAAGCTCCTGCCGGGCGTGGAGACGCCGCTTAAGGACAAGGGCCCGAAAGAGATAAACTACGTGGTTGTCCGCGAAAATACTGAAGGTCTTTATGCGGGCGCAGGCGGAGTGCTCAAAAAAGGAACGCCGGACGAAGTTGCCGTGCAGGAATCGATAAACACCAGGAAGGGTGTCGAGCGCTGCATCCGCTACGCCTTCGATTACACGAAGAAGACCGGCAGGAAGAAAGTCACTCTCTGCGGCAAGACGAATGTCCTGACATTCGCGTTCGACCTTTGGGAACGCGCGTTCTACGAAGTCGCGAAGGAGTATCCGAAAATAAAGGCGGATTACGCGCACGTTGATGCGACGACGATGTGGATGGTGAAGAACCCGGAGTGGTTCGATGTTATTGTTACGGACAACATGTTCGGGGACATCATAACCGACTTGGGCGCGATGACGCAGGGCGGAATGGGCATCGCCGCCGGCGGCAATATAAATCCAAAGGGTGTCTCTATGTTCGAGCCGATAGGCGGCTCCGCGCCGAAATATACGGGCATGAATATTATCAACCCGCTCGCCGCGATATGCGCGGCGCAGATGATGCTCGAACACCTGGGCGAGACAAAAGCTGCCGGCTGGATAGAAAAGTCGGTCGTCAAGGCCATATCCAAGATGGACAGCCTCGCCGCCGGGAAGATGGGGATGAGCACGAGCGAGGTCGGAAGCATGGTGGCGAAATTCGTCAAGGAGTCTGATTAATGCTGAAGAAGAAAGATAAATACGTCGTTGCGGTTGTTGGGGCTACCGGCGCGGTCGGCGTGGAGATGGTCTCCACGCTGAAGGAGAGGAATTTCCCGGTAGCGGAGCTTAAGCTTTATGCCTCCGAGAAGTCCGAGGGGAAAAAGGTCGAGTTCAAGGGCAAGGAGCTTACTGTCCATAAGCTGGATAAAAATTCCTTTAAGGATGTAGACATCGCGCTCTTCTCGGCAGGCGCTTCGAGGAGCCTTGAGTTCGCGCCAATAGCCGCCGCGGACGGATGCATCGTGATAGACAACTCCAGCGCGTGGAGGATGGATCCGGACGTGCCGCTCGTTGTTCCGGAGGTGAACGCGAAAGACCTTAAGTCTATTCCGAAAGGCATAATCGCAAACCCGAACTGCTCCACGATACAGATGCTTGTCGCCCTGAAGCCCATCCACGAAGCGGCGAAGATCAAGCGCATCGTCGTCACGACCTTTCAATCCGTTTCCGGGACGGGGAAAAAAGCTATGGACGAGCTGATGGACCAGACGACGGCGCTCCTGAACTTCAAACCCGTTCAGAAGAAGGTCTATCCGCACCAGATAGCATTTAATGTCCTGCCGCATATCGACTCCTTCCTGGAGAACGGCTATACCAAGGAAGAGATGAAGATGGTCAACGAGACGCACAAGATGCTCGACCCGAACATCAAGGTTACAGCGACCACGGTGCGCGTCCCGGTATTCAGGTGCCATTCGGAATCCGTAAACATAGAAACGGAGAAGAAGCTTACGGCGAACGAGGCCAGGGCGATACTCTCCGCCGCTCCCGGCGTTATCGTCATGGACGACCCGGCAAGGAACCTCTATCCCCTCGCCATCGACGCGATGGGCCACTACGAGACATACGTGGGCCGCATCCGTGAGGATGAATCGATAGACTGTGGTCTTAACATATGGGTAGTCTCGGACAACCTCCTGAAAGGCGCTGCCCTGAACGCAGTGCAGATAGCGGAAGAATTGATAAGATAAAGCCGTTACTTTCGGTAGGAATTATGTTAAACTTGGGGATAATTTCATCCCCTTTTTTATTATGGACAAAATAGATTATTCAAAAATATTGAAGACCGCACTCGCGCGCGGAGGCGAGTATGCCGACCTTTACGTCGAGCATACAGTCCCCACGGCGATCGCGCTCGAAGACGGCAAGGTGGAAAAAGTCATATCCGGCGTGGAAATCGGCGCGGGCCTCCGTGTTATTACCGGTTTCAGGACGATATACGCCTATACGAACGACCTTACGGATGCGGCGCTTCTCAACCTCGCAGCTGAGGTGTCGCGCGCCTGTAGCCGGTTGGCCGGAGGCGGAGACATTGTTATTGACCTGCGCGAGAAGCATACGCCCGTTACGCACAGGATAATCGAGCCGCCGGAAGGCGTGGCCGTGGAGCGCAAACTTGCACTTGTGAGGGAGGCGGACATGGCGGCGAGGGCTGTGAGCGGGAAGGTATCCCAGGTTGCGGTTCAATACCGGGACACGCTACAGCGCGTGACAATCGCCTGCTCCGACGGAACGCTTGCCCGCGACGAGAGATATTATCTCGTGGCGGCGGTGAATGTTGTGGCGAAGGACGGGAGCGTCGTGCAGACCGGATATGACGCCGCGGGAGGGAATATCGGTTTCGAGCTGTTTAGCGAATTCCCCGCCGCATCAGTCGCCGAGAAGGCGGCGAAACGGGCGGTGATGATGCTCTCCGCGCGCCCTGCGCCTGGGGGCAGGATGCCCGTCGTGCTTTCTTCCGAGGCGGGCGGGACTATGGTGCACGAGGCAATAGGACACGGTCTGGAGGCCGATCTCTCCCAGAACGGTCTTTCGGTCTACACGGGGAAAGTGGGCCGGCAGGTCGGCTCGCCGCTTGTTACGGTGGTAGACGATGCGACGCTGCAAAACAGGCGCGGCTCGTTTAAGTTCGACGACGAAGGCATCGAGGCCCAAAGGACGGTGTTGGTGGAAAAAGGTGTGCTTAAGGGCTTTATGTACGACAGGCTCGCAGCGATGAAGGACGGTGTCTTCTCCAGCGGAAACGGCAGGCGCGAATCCTACATGGCGCGGCCCATACCGCGCATGACGAATACGATGATACTGCCGGGGACGAGCGAGCCGTCCGAGATTCTTCGCTCGTGCGACAGTGGACTCCTTGTGAAGAAGATGGGCGGCGGCCAGGTGAACACCGTAAACGGCGATTTCGTATTCGAGGTCAGCGAGGGTTATATAATAGAAAAAGGTGAAGCTTCCGAGCCCGTGCGCGGAGCGACTCTTGTAGGGAACGGTCCTCAGGCGCTCTCAAGCATAAAGATGGTAGGAACCGACCTGGGTTTCGGTATCGGCACGTGCGGCAAGGACGGGCAGGGCGCGCCCGTTTCCGACGCGCAGCCGACTCTCTTGATTACGGATATAGTCGTAGGCGGCATGCATTGATGGGAACCGGCCTGGAAAGTACGTTCAATTTCTTTGAACGGAAGAGACGCATAATAACCGGCGTTTTTCTGCTTGTCGGAATCCCTCTGGTGCTTTTCACTCGCCCCGGATGGCCTGAAGGCGGTATAATCGACCAGGCGCTGGGATACGGGGGAACGCTCCTGATACTTGCCGGGCTTGCAGGGCGCGCATGGTGCACCATGTATATAGGAGGCCGGAAAAACAGCCAGCTTGTCCAGGACGGGCCGTATTCCATGTGCAGGAACCCGCTTTATTTCTTCTCGTTCCTGGGGGGGCTGGGCGCATGCGCCGTACTTGAGAACCTCCCGGTAATTTTCCTGTATTTTGTGGTCTTTTCGCTTTATTATCCGTTCGTTATCAAGTCTGAAGAGAAGCGCCTTGAGATGCTTTTCGGAGCAGAATTTTCCAAATACAAGGAAAAAGTCCCGGCTTTCATTCCAAATCCGTTCGTTTTTAAGGCAGGCGGCAAAGCGCCCATCGAGGCGCGGCGCATGGCAAAAACTCTACTGGACGGGAGCATTTTCCTGTTTTTCATACCGCTTGCATACGTTATAGACTGGCTTCAGGCGAGCGGATTACTCCATGTATACTGGAAGATACCGTAAATGTTAAATTTAGGTTGACTAAGGCATCGGTTTATAGTATAAATTCCAAGCTTTTCAGTTTCTGGTATAATTCCCGGAACCGGGGACGTAGCTCAGTTGGTTAGAGCGCCTGCCTGTCACGTAGGAGGTCGCGAGTTCGAGCCTCGTCGTCCCCGCCAAAGTTAAAAAGGCGACAGTATTTCCTGTCGCCTTTTTGTTTCTCCGCCCGATTGCCTCCCTGAAGGTTTAAGAAACCAATATCAGAAATTAGCGGTATCCGGTTTTTCAAGGCAGGTTATGAGGGCTAAATTTGGGGCGGTTTTAAAGGGCCGCGGAGCGGTTTCCGGGCAATTCAGAGCGGTCAAATACGCCTGTTTTTAATGAAAACAGTCATTAAAAAAAATTAATATTTGTCGGTTTGGAGTAAAAGTAATTGACTTTACGTGAAATTGCCGTTAAAGTTTAAACTGCGCAAGCGTGCCTTCGAGTAGATATGTAAATGGGAAGCTCAAGTTTTTATATAAAAGACATCTATCCACAGGAATTAAATATTTTTGAGTATGTTGATAATAACATCTGCTACTATTATTTGCGGGTTAATGCTATAATCGCGGGGTGTCGGTTTTTGATTTGTGCGCCGCCTGGATGAGGCGCTTTTAATTTATGCTTTGGAAGACAGTCCGGGTAAGACTGCGGTATGGAAAGAAAAAAGACCATTGTTCTGATACCTCTGCTGATAACAGGCATTGCGGCGGCAGAGTATCTGATAATGACAGCTGTTGAGATGTCGGGATTGTCCGGCGCCGCTGAAAAAACCGTTGATTCCCTGTCCTTAGTAGTCCTTTTAAGCCTGGTTTTCTATCTGCTCTACAAGTCACAAATGGCCCTGCTCGATGAAAAAAGGAGTATAGAAGAAATACTCTCGTGCATGGGGGACAACATCAGCATACAGGACGGGAACATGAATATCCTGTACCAGAATGCGGCAATGGTCAACGCATTGGGCGCCCATGTCGGCGAGCGCTGCTATAAGGCGTACGAGGATAATGATGCAACATGCGAGGGTTGCCCGGTTGCGGAAAGTTTCAGGGACGGCAAGGTCCATAAAACGGAGAGACATGTCCAGGCCTTCGGCAGGGAATCATACATAGAAATGACCTCGTCTCCGCTTAGGGACTTAAACGGCAATATAACCTCGGTAATAGAGGTGGCGAGGAATATAACGCACCGCAAGAAGGCTGAAAACGCCATCGTCGAAAGAAACCAGAGGCTCGCCATGCTCCACCAGATAGACAAGGCGATGTTATCCACACTGGAGCTTGAAAAGATATTCGGGATACTGCTGGAAAACCTGGTCCGTGCGCTCAGGATGGAATCAGGCGTTATATTTTTATATGACGATACGAACAAAGCCGTCAACGCGGTTGAAAGATATAATTTTGCTTTCTCGGAAGGTCAGGCCTGTTTTCCTCTGGACACCCTTCCCCTGGCCTCGGAAGTTATAAAAAATAATAAGCCGATAATACTGAACGAGGTGGACAAGGATACGGAGGCTTACAGGAAGCTTAGAGCGAAATCGATGCTCCTTATCCCGCTCGGCGTGGATGGTTCGGTACAGGGGGTTATATGCCTGCATAATGAGTTGGACCGGCACGTTTTTTCGGACTCGGAAGTCGAGTTTGCCATGCAGGTGGCCGACCAGGCGATGGTAGCCATAATCAACGCAAAACTCGTAAAAAGCCTTACGGAGAACGATTCAAAGCTTCTTTCAAAAAACCGTGAACTACAGGCTCTCAATGAAGTGGCCGAGATAATAGCCTCTAATAATGACGTAAAAGCGGTGCTTCAGGCGGTGCTTGAGAAGACCTTGTCCATTCCGTTCCTCGAAGTGCAGAAAAAAGGGGTTATCTTTCTTCGCGACGAGAAGGATGGGGGCGAGTTTTACATGGCCGCGCAGGTCGGGCTTTCTCCGTATCTATTGGAAAAAGAGTCCCGTATTAAAATGGGTCAGTGCCTGTGCGGAAAGGCTGCGGAAAGCGGAGAGATAATTTTATCCAAGGATTGTTTTGACGACCCCCGCCATACGACAAATTACCCGGACATGCAGGGCCATGGACACATCGTTCTTCCAATTAAGCAAAAGGGCGGCGTTATTGGCGTGATGACTTATTACCTCGATGCGGGAACAGTTCTGTCGGATACTGAAATTCATCTTTTGACCTCCGTCTCAAACCAGCTCGCGACCGGCATACTGAACCACAGATTCTTAGAAAAGATAGCCACCGGGAAAAGAGAATGGGAGCTTACTTTTGATGCGATGGAGGAGATGATAACCATACATAGCCCCGACCATACTATCATAAGGGCGAACAAGGCCGCGTCGAGATATTTCAACAAGGAAATAGACGAGATTATAGGCCATAAATGCTACGAGATATTCCACGACTCTGACAGACCTATTCCGTTCTGCCCGGCGGAAGATCTGCTGAGCGGTCTTGAAAAACCTTCAAGCAGCGAGATGTTTTTTAACGGGAGGTATTTCGAGACTACGTTATACCCCGTGCCCTTGAATGAACATATAAATTCCTTTATACATATAGTCAAGGATATTACTGAGCGGAAAAGGGTCGAGCAGGCGCTCAGGGAGTCGGAGGAGAAGTTCCGGAACCTGGTGGAGCAGTCCGGGGTTGGGGTTTACATAGTGCAGGGCGGTTTCTTTAAATATGTAAACCCGCGTTTCGCGGAAATATTCGGGTATGAACCAGGAGAAATAACCGGCGCCATATCCATAAAAGACCTCGTATATCCGGAGGACTGGCCGCGCGTGCAGGAAAACATAAGAAAAAGAGAGTCCGGAGAAGTGCCGACAATACACTACCTTTTCCGTGGGATAACCAAAAACAGAAAGGTTATTCATCTTGAGATACACGGCTCGAACGTCGTTTATTCCGGGAAACTCGCCGGGATGGGCACACTAATAGACATAACGGAGACCATCCTTGCCAGAGACGAGCTGGTTAAGAAAACACAGGAAGCGGTAATCCTCAGACAGGCGCGGGAACAGCTCGAAGAGGTGAACAGGCTGAAAAGCGAGTTCCTGGCCAATATGTCGCATGAACTCCGGACGCCTTTGAACGCGGTAATCGGCTTAAGCCAGGTGCTGCTCGAAAGGATATACGGGCCGCTGTCCGACAAACAGGAAGAGTATCTGAAAGGAATAAACCAGTCCGGCCAACATCTTATTGACCTGATAAACGAGATTCTCGATCTTTCCAAGATCGAAGCCGGTAAGGAACAGCTTGAACTTTCGGAATTTTCAATTGCGGGCCTGCTTAAGAACTCGTTCATAATGATCAAGGAAAAGGCCGCAAGACGCCGTATAGCTCTCATTCAGGAGATAGGGTTGGAGGTCGATAATTATTTTGGAGACGAGCGAAGGATAAAGCAGATAATCTATAATCTCCTTTCAAACGCCGTAAAATTTACGGAAGCCGGAGGCAGCGTCGGGCTGTCGGCCAGCCGGGACGAAACGGCTCTGACCATAACGGTCTGGGATACCGGGATAGGCATTCCGGAAGATAAGAAGCACCTGATATTCCAGCCGTTCCAGCTTGTCGATAATTCATTGTCCAGGCGCCATGAAGGCACAGGACTGGGGCTGGTGCTGACAAAGAAGCTGGTGGAAATGCACCGCGGGAACATAACCTTTGAATCAAAAGAGGGTCAGGGCACGAAATTTACCGTTGTATTGCCGTTGTCGGTCAGAATAACCGGTCTTGCGGCCGGGGAGCGTAAAGCGCCGCCGGAACCGGGCATTCCCGCCGATTATATCCAGGGCAAAAAAATCCTTATTGTCGAAGACAACAGGCTTAACATGCTCTTGGCATCGGATTATCTGACATCGAGGGGGGCGATTGTAGTCGAAGCATTCGACGGCATGTCCGCCCTGGCGAAGGTTCCCGCCGAGAACCCGGACATCATCCTGATGGATATACAGATGCCGGGATTGGACGGATTTGAAGTCCTGAAAAGGCTAAAAAAAGATACTGCTGCAGCCGGAATACCCGTAATCGCCGTGACCGCCCTTGCCATGAAAGGCGACCAGCAGAAATGCCTCGACTGCGGGTTCGACGACTACATAAGCAAGCCCGTGAACCTGGGGGAGATGGTAGATAAGATTTCTTCACAGTTGATGAAAAGGCAGTCCAAGTAAGCTCGGAGGATCACGCCACATGCATGAAAAGAACCCCACCGTCCTCATCGTCGACGACCAGAACTGGAACCTTGAAGTGCTGGAGTCTTATCTCCACGAAACCGGGTACAGGATAATCCGGGCGGAAAGCGGCCAGGAGGCCTTGTCTATAATCGATGAAACCGAAATCGACCTCTTACTTCTGGATATTATGATGCCTGGCATCGACGGCCTGCGCGTATGCAGGATACTGAAAGGCGACGGGAAGACGCGGTTCATACCTATAATCATAGTGACTTCGCTTGACCAGAAGTCGGATAAACTGGGCGCCATAGAGGCTGGAGCTGACGATTTCATAACCAAGCCGGTCGATAAAGCGGAGCTTTTGGTCCGGTGCGCATCGCTTTTAAGGATTAAGAGATTCCACGACGAGCGGGACCATGCGTATTCAAATATCCGCAGCATTACTCTTTTTTTCAGCGACGTTATCAGCAAGTTTGACCCGGTCAGGTTTTCCCTCGAATCGGCGTATATAGAGATGGTTCTTTCGATGCTCAGGCCGGTGGACGGCGAAGAAGGCAAACCAAGGCACGCCCTGATAGCGCCTTACGGCAAGGCCAGCCTGACAAAAGGTACTCTGTATTCGATAAAAGACTCAAAA
>JAJYGS010000006.1 GCA_021785055.1 Nitrospirota bacterium
TCTACGGAAAACATGGCTTTTACTGGAGCCTCCGGAGGCTTCATGCACACGGTCCAGGCCGGGGTCAGATATTTTCAGGATAATATCAAATTCACGGGCACCAATGCCGCCACGATGGTTGTTACCGGGAACGTTGTCAGGGTGGGAAGAAGGGTGCTCGACGTCGCTCCTTTCAAAAAGCGCGCGGGCATCATACACAGGGGGCCGGCCTCCTTTACCATGTTCGTGCCTTATAGCTCTATACCGGCGACGGGTAAGTTTAATCGGCTTAAGATTACCGGCGCAGTCAAGGTAACCAAGATTAGAGGCCGCAATAATAAAGGCGTCGTCCTCATGTCTCTCCAGCCTTCTTCCGTGGTTTACAATACCTATACTACAGGCTCAGTTCTCACTACCCAGATCAGGGGTGGGGACGTAAAGGTTAACCCGACCGGCACCGCCTTTAAAGACATGTCGGGCCTGAGCCTTCCGTAACGGCTATTATATCCGTAAAATTCTTTATCGATGACATCGAGAAGCCGGAGCCTTTTAAGGTTCCGGCTTTTTATTTGTAACCTTTCCGGCGCAGCGCCTGTCTATTACAACGGCTATTGAAGTCGTTCCCGTGCAAACGGGAACTCAGGTTTTTCAAATTTTTATATTGACAAAACGGGCCTTGCGCCTTAAACTCTGACCATATGGTCAGCAATATGACCGGGTGGTCATAATACCCGCAGGGCGCAATTTTATGGAAAAGAAGCTACAGGACAAAAAAGAACTCATCCAGCAGTTCCGCACGGAAGGAATCCTCGACGCCGCCCGGAGCGTAATCTCAAAAAGGGGCCTCGACAAGGCCACTATGGAGCAGGTCGCGGACGAGGCCGGCATATCCAAGGCCACGATATACCTGTATTTCAAAAACAAGGAAGAGCTTTATTACCGCTGCGTCGTGGACGGGATGGACGAGCTTCTTTCGGCAATGGAGAAGGCGGCGGCTGGAATAGCCGACCCTCTGGAGCGGCTTAAAAGGCTTATGCTGACCCAGATGGAATTCATCGACGCGGACAGGGACTTCTTCAAGGTATATATCATAGAGAGCCGGGATCTGCTCTTCGACAAGACTTCGGAATGCGGCAGAGAGTTCGCCAAAAGACACGACCGGCTTGTCCGCATTATGAGCGGGTGCATCCGGGAGTGCATGGAAAACGGCGGCCTGAGAAAGATGGACCCTATAAAGGCCCATTACCTGCTGTTCTCGATGATGAGGGGCATGGCGATGTTCAGCATAATGAGCGGCAAGGACGGCCCGCTCTCCAGTGAGGCGGCGGTCATTCTCGATATATTCTTAAACGGCATGAAGGCATAGGGCATAACCGGAGGAGTCTAAACATGGCGGCAATTTACAGGTTCGTTCTGATAATCGTTGCGGCGCTTGTTGCAGCGCCCGCGCTCGCGGCTGCCGGCGGCCCGGCTCCAGGCCCGGTCTCCGGCTTCGCATTCGCCAATGCGTCGTCTGCGGCGCCGTTCGAGAACGCTTCGTCCTTGGGCCTTGTGGAACTGCCGCCCGCGCCGCACGCCGTCGCGCCTGCGGGCGCACCCGTTCCCAAAACGGCCCTGACGCTTGAGGACTGCATCGCCATCGCCCTGAGGAAGCACCCCAGGATAAAGGGCGCGCGGCAGGACGTTGTCGCCGGACGTTTCAGGACTATGGGCGCGTTCTCCAACTATCTCCCGCAGATAAGCTTCAGCCTGAACAGAAACGGCGTAACGTCGTTCATACCGTTCGGCGGCTTCAAGAACACGACATACAGCTACGACTCCACGTTCTGGGGCTTTACCGGGAACTGGGACATCTTCGACTTCGGCAGGACGTACTACTCGGTCAGGAGCGACGCGGAGCTTGAGAAGGCCCTCGGCAAGACCTTGAGCTCCGTCCAGCAGAACGTCGTATACGACGTCCGGGACGCATACTACAACCTGCTCCGGGCGCAGACGCTCGTGAAGGTGGCCGGGGACACGCTCGCCCAGGCGAACGAGCACCTCCGCGAGGCCCGGGGGTTCTACGACACGGGCGTAAAGCCGCGATACGACGTGACTCAGGCGGAAGTCGGCGTAAACAACGCGAAGGTGCAGGTCATACAGGCCTACGACGCCGTGACGCAGGCGAGGATAATCCTGAATACGAGGATTACGGTCGACCCGATGGCCCCGACGGTCGTCGTGGACAGGCCGGAGCTTGAGCCGATGGACAAGACCCTTGAGCAGTATCTTGCGCTTGCGATCGAAAACCGCCCGGACATACAGGCGCTTCAGTCCCAGAGAAAGGCGTACGGGTTGGCAGTGAAGGGGGCGCTGGCCGGGTTCATGCCGGTAATCAGCGCGAGCGGCGCATACGACTGGAACAACTTCGACAGCTCCGCCATAATCGACACGTCGAGCTACCAGGTCGGTATAACCTTTCCGCTCTTCCAGGGATTTGCGACGGTCGCGCAGGTGGGGCAGGCGCGGGCGGCGGCTCTCTCGGCGGAATACAGGGTGGAGGACTCGAAGCTCGGCGTGGAAAGCGACGTGGCCTCGGCATACCTCGCCGTGCAGGACGCAAAGGCGCGGATTGCGGCGCTCAAGGTCTCCGTCAGGAAGGCCGGCGAGAACCTGGACATCGCCCAGGGGCGTTACGAGGCCGGGGTGGGGAATATCATAGACGTAACCGACGCGCAGGTGCAGCTTACGCAGGCCAGGACGGACGAGGCTCAGGCCTATTACGACTACCACCTGGCATACTCAAGGCTGCTGCGGAGCACGGGCGCGGGAGTGATGTAGGAGAGCGGGAAATAATGAAGAAGAGCAGTATGAAAAAAATCATAATCATCGTCGCCGTCCTTGCGGTGTGCGCGCTTGTATTCGGGTTTATATACAAAAAGAAAAAGACGTTCAACCCGAAGGACTACTCCGTCGCAAAGGCGCATATCGGAGATGTAACGGCTTCCGTATCCGCAACCGGCAAGCTCCAGGCGAAGACTACCGTCCTCGTGGGCACGGAGGTATCCGGGACGATACGGAAAATAATGGTGGACTACAACTCCCCGGTAAAAAAGGGAGAGGTGCTCTTGAAGCTCGACCAGGAGCTATTCCGGGCGCAGGTGGCCCAGGCGCGTGCGAACCTCGAAAACGCCCAGGCGAAGCTTACCGAAATGCAGTCCAACCGCGGCATGACAAAGAGCGGTGTGCAGACTTCCATCGACCAGGCGAAGGCAACGCTCGACAAGACGAACGCGGACTTAAGGCGCGACGAGCTGCTCATAAAGACAGGCTCTGTCTCCCGGGCCGACCTCGACGCCGCGCGGGAGGCGTACTTGAACGCCCGCGCGCAGTATGCGGACGCGAAGGCCAACACGGACAAAAACCTCGTGCTGGGCGCGCAGATAGCCGAGGCGAAGGCGTCTGTGAGCCAGGCCGGGGCGAACCTTCAGACTGCGGAAACGAACCTCTCCAAGACGGTAATCATATCCCCGATGGACGGCGTCGTTATCGACAAACAGGTGGAGGTGGGCCAGACCGTCGCCGCGAGCTTCGCCACGCCGAACCTCCTCACCATAGGCGACCTCTCCGTCATGCAGGTGGCGGTCTCGATAGACGAGGCGGACGTTGGCCAGACGAAGGTCGGGCAGAAGGCCGAATTCACCGTAGACGCCTTCCCGAACAGGGTCTTCAAGGGGACGCTCTCGCAGATATACTACGCCCCGGTAACGGTCTCTAACGTCGTCACCTATACCGGGATAGTGGAGGTGAAAAACAGGGGCGGACTTCTGCGCCCCGGCATGACGGCCAACATAAAAATAATCACCGGAGAAAAAAAGCACGTCCTCCTGATACCTTCCTCGGCGCTTCGGGTAAGGCTCGGCGGCGGGGAGACGAATAAGGACAAGGGCCGGGGCAGGGGCCTGCATACCGTCTGGGTGATGCAGAAGGACGGCCCTCATCCCGTGCGCGTGAAGACCGGGCTTACCGACCTCGTGAACACGGAAATCACCTCCGGCCTCAAAGCCGGCGAGCCGGTAATTACGGACTATTTCGGCAAGGGCGCCGCGAACCGCGGCCCGCACGGCTTCTTCAGGATGTAGCATGATAGAGGCCAGGGATCTCGTCAAGGAATATGTCATAGGAGACACGGTCCTTCGCGCGCTGGACGGCGTAAACGTCCACATAGGACGCGGGGAATTCGCGGCCATCATGGGGCCGTCCGGCTCCGGGAAATCCACCTTCATGAACATAGCCGGCTGCCTCGACCGCCCGACCTCCGGAAGCTACATACTCGACGGCACGCCGGTCGAGACGCTCTCCAGGGACGCCCTCGCGGGCATCAGGAACAGGATGCTGGGTTTCGTCTTCCAGGGCTTCAACCTCCTGCCCCGCACGACGGCCCTTGAGAACGTCGAGCTTCCGATGTATTATAGCGGCCAGGAAGAGGACATGGAGGAGAAGGCGTACGCGGCTCTCAAGTCCGTGGGCCTCGCTGGCCGCGAGAGGCATTTTTCAAGCCAGCTCTCCGGCGGCCAGCAGCAGAGGGTGGCCATCGCGCGCGCTCTCATAAACGACCCGTCCGTCATACTCGCGGACGAGCCGACAGGCAACCTCGACAGCAGGACGAGCGTCGAGATAATGGACATATTCACCAAGCTGAACGCCGAGAAGGGCATAACCATCGTCCTCGTCACGCACGAGCCGGACATAGCAGGCTTCGCCATGAGACAGATACACTTCAGGGACGGGAAAATTGTTTCGGACGAGAGGACAAAATAAATGTTCATCCTTCCGACCGTAAAAATAGCCTTCCGGGGCCTCAGGGTAAACAAGATGCGCTCCGGGCTTACCATGCTCGGCATAATAATCGGCGTGGCGGCGGTTATAACCATGCTCGCCGTCGGCGAAGGGGCGAGGGAGTATCTTGCGAAGTCCATTGCCTCGCTTGGGAGCAACCTGATTCTCGTAATACCCGGCAGCACGACCTCCGGCGGCGCAAGGATGGGCACGGGCAATACGAATACCCTCGTGGCCTCGGACGCCCAGGCGCTGGAGGGCGAGAGCGCCATAGACGCCGCCGCGCCGATAGTGCGCGGAGTCGGGCAGGTGGTGTTCCAGGACAGGAACTGGAATACGGCCATAATGGGCACGACCGGGTCCTACGAGATAATAAGGGACTGGCCCGTATCCGAGGGCAGGTTCATAAACCGGCAGGACATAGACGGCATGACCAAGGACTGCCTTATCGGGACGACCGTCGTCCAGGAACTGTTCGGGGACGAAGACCCGCTGGGCAGGATAATCCGCATAAACCAGGTGCCGTTTACCGTCGTCGGTGTGCTCCAGAAGAAGGGACAGTCCCTTATGGGCCAGGACCAGGACGACATCATAATCACGCCGCTTTCCACGGCGATGTCGAGGCTCTTCGGGAAGACCTCCGTGAACGCGATAATGGTGAAAGGGAAAAGCGACAGCCTTATGAACCATGCCGTGGAGCAGGTGAAGACGCTTCTTCGGCAGAGGCACAGGATACCGGAAGGCGGGGACGACGACTTCTCCGTCATGAACCTCTCCGAGATGCTCGCCGCCGCCGAGACCCAGACGAAGATCATGACGATGCTGCTCGGGGCCGTGGCGTCGGTATCGCTTTTGGTCGGCGGCATAGGCATCATGAACATAATGCTCGTCTCCGTAACCGAGAGGACGAGGGAGATTGGCATCCGGATGGCCGTGGGCGCAAGGGAGAGGGACATACTGCTCCAGTTCCTCGTGGAGGCGGTGGTGCTTTCCCTCACGGGCGGCGTCATAGGCATACTGCTTGGGGTGGGTTTCTCTACGGCCATATCGGAGTTATCGCGCTTCCAGACGAGCGTGTCGCTCTTCAGCGTGGTTTTGTCGTTTGCCTTCTCCGCGGCAGTGGGGATATTCTTCGGGTTCTATCCCGCAAGGAAGGCCGCGGGTATGGACCCGATATCCGCGCTCAGGTACGAGTAAATATAACTGTTGGCAAAGTCTGTCGAAAAGCCTGTCATTCTGAGCGAAGCGAAGAATCCAAAGTAGGTTGAATGTATTACGTGTATATACTCTCAAGCATACACAAGACTCTTTATACAGGCGTCACAAATGATTTGTTGAGACGGCTGTATGAACATAAGAACGGCCTTGTTCCCGGATTCACGCGAAAATACAAGGTGGACAGACTTGTTTATTTTGAGGCGGCTGAGGATATAAGGGCGGCGATTGCAAGAGAAAAACAGATAAAAGGGTGGGTGCGCTCGAAGAAAGAAGCCCTGATAGACTCAACCAATCCGGCTTGGAATGACCTGGGCGAAGATTTCTGAAAAGTCAACTGTGGATTCTTCGCTTCGCTCAGAATGACAGGCATAAGGAATAATGACTCATAAACTTAAAATCGGCGAGATAAGATACGCGAACTGCACGCCGCTCTATACGATGCTCAAGAGGCTCTCGGACTGCTCCGGGTTCGAGTTCGTCCCCGGAGAGCCGGCGAAGCTGAATCTGCTTCTCTCAAGCGGCGAGATAGACGTAAGCTCGTCTTCCTCCATCGAATACGCAAGACACTGGCGGGAGTATCTCGCCGTGCCCGGCGTATCCATAAGTTCGCACGGCAGGGTGGGGAGCATACTGCTTTTCTCAAGGAGGCCGATAGAAGAGCTCTCCGGCGCGGCTGTAGCCGTGTCCTCCGCTTCGGCCACGTCCGTCGTCCTGCTTAAGTCGCTTCTGAAGTTCAGATACGGTCTTCAGGCGAACCTTATCCCTGAAAAGCCTGTCCTTAAGGATATGCTCGAAGGACGGCAGGCGGCGCTGATTATCGGGGACGAGGCCCTGAAGGAGAACATGGGTCTTAAGCCCTCCCTGGGGCTGACGGTATACGACCTGGGGACTATCTGGCAGGAGTTCACGGGGCTTCCGTTCGTATACGCGCTTTGGATGGTGCGCGAGGACTCCTCGATGCGCGAGCCTTCGCTTGCGAGGCGTTTCAAGGCCGGGATAATCGCCGCCAGGGAGGCCGCAGGGCCGAGATACGGGGAAATCGCGGCTGGTTCCCCGGAATCCGCGTGGATGGGTGTGTCCGGGCTTGTGGATTACTGGGAGACCATGTCGTACGACCTGACGGACGAGCATATCGCGGGGCTTATGAAGTTCTACGGCTTTGCCAGGGAGCTTGGCGAGGTTGCGGATATTCCGGTCTTAAGGTTCCTCTGATAACCGTATTTTATTGACTTTCTACGCTGTTTCCTGTTAAATTAAAGTGTGCCCGAAAGCCCTGTCGCCGTTAGCGCCGTGATACTCGCGGGCGGTGAAAACCGCCGTATGAATTCCCCGAAGGCATTTATAAAAATCGGGGGAATCCCGATAATCGAACGGCAGGCGGCGGCCCTCCTGGGCGGGGGGCTGAAAGGCGGCGGCGGGAGCGCGGGGGCAACGGAGGCCGGCGCAGTTTTCGACGAGCTTCTTGTAATAACCAAAGACCCGGCCCCATACGAAGCCATGGGGTTCAAGGCCCTGCCGGACGACCCTGAGTTTATCGGTCTGAAAGGGCCGCTCGTAGGCGTCTACACCGGGCTTAAGGCGGCAAGGAACGAATTTATCTTTGCCGTCGCCTGCGACATGCCTTTCATATCCGGGAGGTTGGCCCGAAGGCTTGCGGAGCTTCGGGGCGGGCATGACGCAGTCGTCCCGGTGATAGACGAATACCAGGAGCCGCTTTTCGCCGTATATTCAAAGACGACCCTGTCGCACGCCGGGGAGGCGCTTAGAGGCGGCAGGCTTGGTCTTCACAGGCTTTTTAATGACCTGGACGTCCTGTACGTATCCGAGGAAGAACTCAGGGCCTGCGACCCGGAGCTTCTCTCTTTTGTTAATGTGAACACCCCGGAAGAACTGAACATTGCCGAACACCTGGCCCGGCGGCGGCAAAAAGGCCGATAGACCGGCTTCGGACCGGTAGACCGGCTTCGGACCGGTAGACCGGCTTCGGGCCGGTGGACCGGCTTCGGAAAGGTTTAAAGAGATGCATCTGAACAGAGCGTTAAAAGTCGTCATGGTCCCGCTCGCGCTTTTTCTCCTTACGTCCTGCGCGGCGGTAAACTCCTCGGTAAAAAACTCCCCCGGAAACGACGCAAATGCCGTCAGGAAGGAAAAGCCGTTCCCCGCGCACGTGGGCGAGGCATACCTGCACTTCCTTAACGGCTACATGGCCGAGGGCAAGGGGGACTATGAGACGGCGATGAACGAGTACTCGGCGGCCCTGACGTACGACCCGGACTCCGCCCCGCTCCACGTCGCGATGGCCAAGACGCTCATGAAGCTGGGCAGGCTCGCCGAAGCCCGGACGTATGCGGAAGATGCTGTGCGGAAAGACCCGGAATACCAGCCCGCGTACCTCTTCCTGGGCGCGCTCTATTCCGCTTCCGGGGCGAACGACAAGGCCGTGGCGGAATATGAAAAGGCCATAGCCGTAAACCCTGAAAAGGAAGACCCGTATGTCTACCTCTCCATTATCTACGCTACCGGGGGAAACTCCTCCAAGGCCATCGCCACGCTTAAGTCTCTCGTGAAGGTGAAGCCTGCCTCGGCAATGGCCTACTTCTACATGGGCAGGATATATTCCGACATGAAGGAATACGACAAGGCCATAGCCGCGTTCAAAAAAGCCGCGTTCCTGAAGCCGGACATGGAAATGGCCCTCACGAGCATTGCCATAGTCGATGAGATAAAGGGAGACATGCCTGCGGCCCGGAATGAATACGAAAAGATTCTGAAGCAGGACCCAGACAACCAGGAAGTCAGAAGCCGCCTCGCGCAGTTGTACATACACAACAAGTCCTACAAGAGCGCCATCGAGCAGTATAAGAGCCTGCTCAAGACGAACCCCGACAACTCAAACGCCATTACCAACATGGCGTACATTTACCTTGAGCAGAAGGACTACAAAAAGGCCGTCGAGCAGTTCGAGCTCCTGGCTGCGAGGCACCCGAACAACCCGAAGCCGAGGTTTTATATCGCCCAGGTCTACGAAGAACAGGGCAAGTACAAAAAGGCCGCCGCGCAGTACGAGCAGGTGCTCAAGAAAAACCCCAGGGACATAGACTCCATAATGCACCTTGCCTACCTGAAGGAAAAGATCGGCGGCCTGAAACCTGCCATGACATACCTCAAGGACGCCATGAAGGAAAATCCCGGACGCTACGAGCTCTACCTCTACGCCGGCATAACGCTCGATTCCGCAGACAAGCCCAGGCAGGCGCTCCCATACCTCGACAAGGCCCTGAAGCTGGAATCCGGCAACGACGAGGTGTATTTCAACCTCGGCGTCGCATACGACAAGCTGAAGGACTGGGACAAGATGGTCTCCATGATAAAAAAGGCCGTCTCCATAAATCCGCATAACGCCGAGGCGTTTAACTACCTCGCATACAGCTACGCGGAAAAGGGAGTAAACCTTGACGAGGCGCTGAAGCTTGCCCGCAGGGCGATAAACTTGAAGCCGGACAACGGCTTTTATCTCGACAGCCTGGGCTGGGTGTATTACAAACAGGGCAGGATGCCGCAGGCGGAGAAGTGGTGCAAAAAGGCCGTTGACGCCGTGCCGGACGACGCCGTGCTCCGCGAGCACCTGGGAGACGCATATTTCAAGGCGGGCAAGAAGGACGCGGCAAAGGAGCAGTGGAGTAAATCCCTTGAGCTCGACCCGAAAAATACCGCCCTGGCGAAGAAGTTCAGGGATGCCGGTTTCGGAGAGCCGCCGTCCGCAGGGGCCGCTTCCGCCGGGACGAATCACAAGGGAAAATCCTCCGGCCCGAAAGGCATCCACGACACCGGAAAGTAAAGCCGGACTTTCATAACGCATCCCGTCCCGCGCCGCCGTTGTAATCCGCCTTTGCAGCTGTCCGATTTATCAGGCGCATTTAACAACTATAGGGACGCAAGTTCACTTGCGCCCGTCCCGCGCCGCCGTTGTAATCCGCCTTTAGCAGCTGTCCGATTTATCAGGCGCATTTAACAACTATAGGGACGCAAGTTCACTTGCGCCCGTCCCGCCCCGCCGCCCGGCTGTCATTCCCGCCGCCCCCCGCCCGTCATTCCGAGCGAAGCCGAGGAATCCAAAGTTGACCTTAAATGTCATGCATCCGGGCAATGGGCAAAATTCACTCCAACCGTTCCATTTTTTGGCACCCGATCGGGGAAGTTCGTTCTCGGCAGCTTTTACTATTAACAGCGATAACTCTTTATTGCATTGTAATTATTTTAGAAAATATACAGATTTTTCCGCGGTATCGAAAACGGGGCGAAAACGGCCCGTTTTTGGGCGATTCCGGGGCGAAAAGGGGGTGCGGGGACGGGGTGTTTTTTACGGGTAGTTGATGCAGATTCAGCTTATT
>JAJYGS010000030.1 GCA_021785055.1 Nitrospirota bacterium
TCCGCCTTCCCTTTTTCCACGGGCTGCGGCTGTTCCCTGGGGCCGGGAGGCGCTTCCACCTTCGCCTGCTCCTGGGCCGGGGGAGCCGCCTTCTCCGGTGCGGCGGGCGCTTCTTCCATGGGCTTCTGTGTCTCCATTCCGCTCGTGGACTTCACTTCTTTTCTGGCGCAGCCGTAGACGCCTGTGAATATCATAAGCGAAGCGGCCAGGCCCGCAAGAAGAATGCTTCTTATCTTCACCGTTCCACCTCCATGTCCCGCATGATTTATCAAATATATAACAACCCGAATCGGCGTTAAGTATATCATAAATGCGCCGGATTCAAGTTATTTTTCGCTGCCCGTCGCGGGAGACCATGCGGGGGTCTGGCAGTTCCCCGGAATGGGAAGCTTCATTACGTTATTGCCGTGCGTGTCCATTATGTAAAGCGCGTTTTTCCTGCCGCGAGTGGACGAGAAGACGATATGCATGCCGTCCGGCGACCAGGACGGATTTTCGTTGCTGCCGCTATTCCAGGTAAGCCGGACGACATCCCCTCCCGTCGGGTCCATCGTGAATATGTTAAAGACGTTGCCTTCCCGCCCGACGTAGGCTATCTTGTCGCCCTTCGGAGACCATGCCGGAGATGCGTTGTATTTCCCGTTGAAGGTAAGCCTGCGCACGTTCCCGCCGTCCGCGTCCATGACGTAAACCTGGGGGTTGCCCTCGCGGTCGGAGTTGAAGACAATCTCCCGCCCGTTCGGCGACCACGACGGGGAGGTGTTGATGCCCCGGGTGTGGGTTAGTTCTGCCAGTCCGCCGCCGTCCCTGGTCATCGTGTATATCTCGGCGTTTGCGCCCTTGCTCTTGCACAGGGCTATCCTCTGGCCGTCGGGCGACCACGAGGCCGCGGTGTTAAGCCCCGAAGAGAATGACAGTATTCCCCTGCTCTTTCCTGACGCGCTTACCCACCATAAATCGGGGTTCATCCTGCGGTAGGATGTATACGTGATGTAATTGCCGGAGGGCGACCACGCCGGGAGAAGGTCAACGCCGAGGTCCCTGGTGAGCATGAAGACGTCGTGGCCGTCGTAATCGGAGGTATAAAGCTCGTCGTGCCCGGTCATGTCCGAGATGAAGGCGATCTTGGTCTGGCATACGCCCTTCCCGCCCGTGAGCTGATAGATTATCGCGTCCGAGAGCTTGTGGATGTTCTGCCGCATTACGCGCAGGGAATTCGGATAGGTCTTGTCGAGCAGGACGGAGCCTGCCTTTGCGTCTATAAGCTTCGCGGATATGCTTATCTCGCGCCCGTCGGTGGAGTAGCTTCCGGCTACGATGTTGTTGACGTCGAGCGAGGCCCAGGCCTTCGGGTCGCCCTTTACCTCCCTTACCCTCGTGGCAGTGAAGGACCCGGAGAAGTTCAGGTCGTCCGCAAGCTCGTCCGCCATTGTCTTGTCCCGCCCCTGCGGGTCGATAAAGCCTCCCGTTTTGACAAAATCCGGGATTATCACGCTTATCTTCGCCGCGCTCTGCTGTGTGGAGAGGTTTATCTGCGGTATCGCATCGGCGCGTGTCGGCGCCGGAAAGAACAGGACGCCCGAAAGAATTAATGACAACGACGTTGCCGATAGAACGAAAAGCCAGCGGTTTTTAATGTTCTTCATTGTTATGTTTATCCCTGTTTCTTTGGTATGAAGGAATAACGCACCCCAAGGGCGTCTCCAAGTCCCGCCGGAAGAGGCTGGAGTTTTCTTACCATCTTCACGGAAATAAGCGCCTCCTGGTCGTAGTAGCCTATCCCGGAGGACGACTCTATCTGCACCTGGGTAAGGTTCCCCCCGCTGTCGATTACGAACGATATTACGGCGGGCCGCGCCGGAACATCCCAGGGCACCCTTTCCTTCCAGGCCCTCTCGACGGCCCTCTGGATTATCTGGGCGTACCAGGCGTATCTCGAATCGAAGTTCCCCGCAAACGCCATCGGCCCGATTATCGCGTTCGGCTTTATTTTGCCCCCGCCGCCGACAGGCCCCTGTCCCGGCCCCTGCGGCGCCTGGTGCTGCACCTTTGCCGCTTCCGGCTTCTCCGGCAAAGGCTTCTTTTTCTCAGGCGGCTTTTTCTCCGTCTCTTTCTTTGCGATTTTGACGGTCTCTTCTTTCGGGGCAGGCTTTTTTTCCTTTACCGGATTCTTCACTATCTCCCTGGAATGTCCGCCGCCGCCCTGCGGCCCCGGAAGGGTGGTGACGGTAACGGTGAACATCTCTACTTTCTTAAACGCCTTCCGCCCGGACTCCAGCCAGAATATACCGAATATCGCCGCGTGTATGACGACCGAGAGGATAACCGCCGTCCGGAAATAGTCCTTATATTCCTCGCCGGGCCGCCCGTTTCCGGAAGGCCCCCTGCCGCCCTTTATTCTTTTTGAGGCAATACTTGTCATTAAAAACAAAACCTTCGGAAAAACGGTTTTACATAAAAAGCCAGTAATTTTCGCACAACGGGGCGGCTGATGTCAAGGGCATGGGGGGATCAGTCGAAAAACGGGAGGTCGCTGAAGAAGAAAAGGGATTTTTTGGGCCGCACCGGCTCCGGCGGATTCACCTGTTCGTTCTTGAGTATCTTCTCCGGCACCGCATGCACCATCGCCCTCGCCGCCCTCCCGCCCACGAACTTCGAGACCTCCCTGACCGCGGTAGAGAGCGTCGGCGGCCTTTGGCCGTTGTCGTGGGCGTCGCTCGCCATCACGTGCGCGAGCCTTCGCTCCAGCATGGATACGGCGAGCCTTTTGACGTCGTCTCCGAACATACCAAGGAAACTCCCCGCCGTCACCTGCATCAACGCCCCCATCGACGCCATTTCGTAGAGGCATTCCACGTCCTCAAGCGCCATCGGGTTTCTCTCCGGGTGCGCGATAATGGGGACGACGCCCATCTCGCGCAGGGAATACATCAGTCCGTAGATTTTCTCGGAATCGAAAAACGGCGGGAGTTCCGCAAGGACGTATTTAGAGCCGTTTATGGTGCAAAGCGCGCCGGACTTGAGCCCTTCCAGCGTCTCGTCGGAGAGCCGCACCTCTGAGGCCGGGTAAAGCTCTATTTCGATGCCCGCCGCGCCCGCCTTAAGCTCCTCCGTCAGCCGCACGACCTTTTCCTTGGGATTGTCGTGAAGACCGGGGACGACGTGCGGGGTCATCGCTATGCCCTTTATCCCGTCGGCGGCGGCTGTCTTAAGCATCGCCAGCGCCTCTTCCGTCCCGCGCGGGCCGTCGTCTATCCCCGGAAGAATATGGGCGTGGAGGTCATACATCTTTATATTTCCGCCCCGCGTCCCGTTTTGCGCCCGGACGGCTTCGCCGTTTTCGCCTTCTTCGGGGCCTCTTCGAGCTTAAAGGCCTTGTGGAGCGCCCGGACGGCAAGCTCTGTATACTTGGCGTCTATCACGCAGGAGATTTTAATCTCCGACGTGCTTATCATCATGATGTTTATTCCCTCGTCGGCAAGCGCGGTGAACATCCTGCCCGCCACGCCGGAATGCGAGCGCATCCCGACGCCGATTATCGACACCTTCGAGATTTCCTCGTTCACCATGACCTCTTCGGAGCCGGACGCCTTCGCCGCCTTCTGTATGACGGGCATCGCCTTTTTTAGGTCGGTCTTCGGCACTGTAAAGGATATGTCCGTATACCCGTCCTTGCTCACGTTCTGGATTATCATGTCCACGACGGCCTTCGCGTCCGCAATGCTCCTGAAAAGCTTCGAGGCCACGCCGGGCCTGTCCGGCACGCGGCAGAGCGTTATCTTCGCCTGGTTTTTGTCGTATGCAACGCCTGAGACGACGACTTCTTCCATCCCCTTGTCCTCCTTTGTTACCAGCGTTCCGGGCATGTCGTTGAAACTCGACAGCACTCTGACGGGCACGTTGTATTTTTTCGCGAACTCGACCGAACGGGTCTGGAGCACCTTCGCGCCGAGGCTCGCCATCTCGAGCATCTCGTCGTAGGAGATTTTGTCGAGCTTCCTGGCCTGCGGCACGATATTCGGGTCGGTGGTATACACGCCGTCCACGTCCGTGTAGATGTCGCAGAAGTCCGCCTTCAGCGCCGCCGCCACGGCCACGGCAGTGAGGTCGGAGCCTCCGCGCCCCAGCGTGGTGACGTTGGAATCCTCCGTTATGCCCTGAAAACCCGCAACCACCGCGACCTTGTTTTCGTTCAGGGCCTCTCTTATCCTTCCCGCGTCTATGCTCTTTATCCTCGCCTTGGTGTGCGCGTTGTCCGTGAGTATCCCGGACTGCCTCCCGGTAAACGACACGGCGTCCGCCTTCAGGTCCTTTAACGCCATGGCAAGAAGCGCGATGGTAACGCGCTCCCCGGTCGAGAGCAGCATGTCCATCTCCCGCTCGTCCGGGTTCGAGGATACGGCGTTGGCAAGGCCGATGAGCTTGTCCGTCTCCCCGCTCATCGCCGATACCACGACAACGACATCGTGCCCCTGCTTCTTCGCCTTCGCCACTCTCCGGGCTACGTTCTTGATTCTCTCGACGTTCCCAACGGATGTCCCGCCGTATTTCTGGACTATAAGGCTCAAAGCCATATCCTCCCTGATTAGCTTTTTAGAAGGCGGTCGATAAGACTCCATCCTTCTTCGACTATCACGCCCGTCGCCGCCGCCCGCGCTTCGTCATATCCGGGATTATCCGTTTCCTCATCCCGCCCGGAATCCCACAGGACAAACGGCACCGGGTCGGAGGTGTGGCTCTTTATCTTTATCGGCGTCGGGTGGTCGGGCATCGAAAGCACGCGGAAGCCCGGCCTCCCTTTTACGGCGTCAAGCACCGTCCCGACTACCTTTTCGTCGAAATCCTCCACAGCCTGCACCTTGTGATTTACGTTGCCCGCATGTCCGGCCTCGTCCGGGGCCTCGACATGCACGTATACGAAATCCACTAAGTCGAGCGCGGAAAGCGCGGCCTTTGCCTTCCCCTTGTAATCCGTGTCGATATAACCTGTCGCGCCGGGAACGTCGATTATCCTCATGCCGAGGATCTTCGCAATCCCCTTCATAAGGTCAACTGCGGAGATCATCGCGCCGTTAATATTATACCTCTGTTTGAAGGCCGGAAGCGCGGGTTTTTTACCCTGTCCCCACAGCCAGATGGAATTAGCCGGGGATTTTGAGGCAGCTTCGCGCGCCCGGTTCACCTCGTGTCCGGAGAGCGCCCCGACGGACGCCTTCATAAGCTCCAGCAGGAAATCCGCCCCTTCGCCCGAAGGGAGATGGCCCGCGACAGGCCTGCCGCTTATATCGTGCGGAGGCGTGCAGATTGCCCCGACCTCTCCCTTCTCCCAGAGCATGATGTGCCGGTAGCTCACGCCGGGATGGAAGCTCACACCGTTTCGCCTCATACGCCTGTCTATTTCCTCTATCAGCGCGCGGGCCTCGGCGGTGGAGATATGCCCGGCGGAAAAATCCTCCATCACGGAAGATTCGTATCCTTTTTCCAGCCCTCCGAGCGTAACGAGATTGCACCTGTACGCGATGTCCTCAGGCCCCATGGGAAGCCCCATCGCCGCGGCCTCAAGCGGGGCGCGCCCGGTATAGTATATGCGCGGGTCGTAGCCCAGGACGGAGAGGTTGGCGACGTCCGAGCCCGGCGGCAGGCCCGCCGGGACTGTCCTTGCCATGCCCATCGTCCCGTGCCGCGCAAGGTAATCGAGGTTCGGCGTCCCGGCGTATTGCAGGACGGTCTTTCCGCCGAGCTCCTCAAGGGGAAGCCCGGCCATGCCGTCGCCAAGCAGCACAAGATATTTCATTTCGCCCCCGCCCTGGACAGCGCTTCCGCTATGTCGAGGTGCTTCTTCGCCTTCGCAAACGCAAGCGCGGTGTTGCCGAATTTGTCCTTCATGTTCACGTTCGCGCCGTGTATTATGAGTTCTTTGACTGCGCCCGCCTGGCCCGCGGCGGCGGCTCCCATGAGGGCGGTCTCGCCCTCGTTGTTTTTTATGTTCGGATTCGCTTTTTCCTTGAGGAGCAGCCTCACGACGCCGTCCCGCCCCGTAACCGCCGCGTAGACCAGCGCCGTCTCGCCGCTCCTTGCGCGGGCGTTGACATCCGCGCCCTTACTCAACAGCATGCCCGCTATAGCAGGATAGCCGTTGAACGCCGCCGCCATGAGCGCGGTAGAGCCGTCCCTGTCGCCGGCGTTCGGGTTCGCCCCGGCGGCAAGAAGCGCACGCACGGCGTCCCGCAGACCGTCCGCCGAGGCGTGAATCAGGGGCGTCGAACCGTCTTTATCACGCGCGTTCACATCTGCATGTCTCCTGATAAGCGCGCGCACGCTCGCAGCATTTCCCGCCTTTATCGCATCGAAAAGCGTCTTCCCGTGCCCTGCAACTGCGGAAGCGGGCAACAAAAATACGGCAAAAACTACAATCAGATTCTTCGCTCTGCTCAGAATGACATCCTTTTATTTCAGAATGACACCTTTACACAATCAGTATCCCAGCGCTTTCATCACTTCGTCCATCGTTCCCTTGATGGAAAGCGGCTTGGCTGATACCTTTATGGCCGTGTCCGGGTCCTTGAGGCCGTGGCCGGTGAGCGTGCAGACGATGCGCGCCTCTCCCTTGTAGTAGCCGAGGTTATTCAATTTTATCACGCCCGCGATGCTCGCGGCGGAAGCCGGTTCGCAGAATATGCCTTCCGTCGCCGCGACGAGTTTGTACGCCTCGATGATCTCGTCGTCCGTAACCATGTCGATGACGCCGCCGGATTCGTCCCTCGCGGCCTCCGCCGTCTTCCACGACGCCGGGTTGCCTATGCGTATCGCGGTGGCGATGGTCTCCGGCTTCTCGACCGGATGTCCCATTACGATCGGCGCCGCGCCCGCCGCCTGGAATCCGGTCATTACGGGCAGCGAATTTATTTTCCCGGCCTCTCTGTATCTTTTGTATCCCTTCCAGTATGCGCTTATATTCCCCGCGTTGCCGACGGGCAGGGCGTGGAAGTCCGGCGGGCCGCCCAGCGCGTCGCATATCTCGTACGCCGCCGACGTCTGGCCCTCGATGCGATACGGGTTGACGGAGTTGACGAGCGTGATTGGATACTTCGCCGACACCTCTCGTACGATGCGAAGCGCCTCGTCGAAATTCCCTTCAATCTGTATCACCCTCGCCCCATGCATCATCGCCTGGGCGAGCTTCCCAAGCGCGATCTTCCCCTCCGGGATGAGCACGAAGGCCTTTATCCCGGCGCGCGCGGCATACGCGGCGGCGGCGGCGGACGTGTTCCCGGTGGACGCGCAGATGACCGCGCCGGAGCCTTCCTCCACCGCCTTGGATATGGCCATCGTCATGCCCCGGTCCTTGAAGGAGCCGGTCGGGTTCGCGCCGTCGAACTTGAGGTAAATGTCGAGTTTCGGATTGATAAGCTTCGCGAGGTTCTTCGTCCGTACGAGCGGCGTATTGCCTTCCAGAAGCGTTATTACCGGCGTCTTTGCCGTCACCGGCAGGAACTCTCTGTACTCTTCTATTATCCCTTTCCAGGCCATTTATGCCACCTTTTCGTAAGATATTATTTCTATCTCCGCCTTGCTCTTGCGCGCCGCCTCTACAGTTTTTTCCAAGGCTTCCGCCACATCGTCTGGAATAAATACTTCGCCGCACTGGCCGCACACATCGGCGGGGACATTTTTTATGATCAAAAAGCCGCCGTCCAATTCGACAGGGAAATTAGTCGTTACTCTTAAAACTTCTCCTTTACATACTGGGCAAATCATTTTCTCCTCCGAGTCTTCCAATCGCTTTCCCATTGCAATGATGACGGAACATATACAGTTATTACAAAGGCTGCCCCTTCGTTTTCATCTAAAGCGAGGACTATGTGCAACGGCTTTTCTCCACCGACGCCTGATATTAAATAACTTGGAAGTGGTTCGTCTTCGATGTAGGTTTCAATAACTTCGCCTGATAATATTGCATCAAATACATCTTGACGTTTAATTCCTCTTTCAAAAAGCCTTTTAAGGGCATGTTTCTTCCATTCGATTTTTCTTGATTTAACCGCCTCTATAATCTTTTCCAGAGGCATAGTTTATTCTTCGCTTTCGGGTTTCTCTTGTTTAATCTCGAACATATGCCCGCAATGCCTGCATTTCAGGGCCTCGGATTTAACCAGCTCGGCGCACATCGGACATTTCTTGGTGCCATTAACGGCGCCGTCCGATGTTCCCGCGTTCGTCGGCGGAAGCCCGCCGATTGTACCTGTTATAATTCCTATCCCGATAATGAAAATCACGATAACGGCAATCCATAAAAATGTATAGGTTCCGCTGCCGATGCGAAAGCCGTGCCGGTCAAATATATTATGGCCGGACAAAACAAAATACCTGTAGCCGAAGATATTCTCGACGCGCGTTTTAAGCAGAAACGCCGCGACGGCGGATATGATAATTAAAACATAACCGCTCATGGTTCCGCGCTTATCCGACATATCTCCTCACCTCATCTTGCTCATGCGTTCGCAAACTTACTCTTCGCCCTCCACCCTTATCACCACCGTCCTGGCGGAAATCACCTCAAGTTCGTCTATCTTCGCAAGCGCCTTCCTGACATTTTTCTCCACGGCGCGGTGCGTCATAACGACAATGGGCACCGCGCTCCCGGCGTCGCGCCCGTGCTGGATTACGGACGATATGCTGATGTCGTGCCTGCCGAGGATGCCGGAGATTTTCGAGAGCACGCCGGGGTGGTCGAGCGCCGTAAAACGCATGTAATAACGGCAGCGCACCTTGTCTATCGGCATGACGGACAGTTTTTTCCTGTTGCCCTTTCTGAACGACGCGACGGGCATCCTGCCGCTTTTGCCGTAGAGGATGTCCCGCGATATGTCGATGACGTCCGATATGACGGCGCTCGCAGTCGGCATGTCCCCCGCGCCGCGCCCGTAGAACATCGCCGGCCCAAGGGCGTCCCCGACGACGTAAATCGCATTGAAAACGCCGTCCACCTTCGCGATTAAATAATCCTCCGGGAGCATCGTCGGATGCACCCGCGCCTCTATCTCTCCGTCTCTGAGTTTGGCAATCGCCAGGAGTTTTATCTTGAAACCAAGCTCTCGCGCGTAGCGTATGTCCTCCGGCAGGATGTTCGAGATGCCCTCGGTATATATGTCCGGGAAATTTATCGGCGTGCCGTAGGCGATGTTCGCAAGTATCGCAAGCTTGTGCGCCGGGTCGATTCCCTCAACGTCGAAGGTCGGGTCCGCCTCCGCGTATCCCAGGGCCTTGGCCTCGTCCAGCACGTCGTCGAACTCTCGCCCCTCGTCCGTCATTTTCGTCAGGATATAGTTCGACGTGCCGTTTATGATTCCATAAATGGATTGGATATTGTTCGCGGCGATGCCCTGCTTTATCGCGCCGATTATGGGTATGCCGCCGCCGACCGACGCCTCGAAGCCGACCGGGATGCCGGCATCCTGGGCCGCCGAAAATATCTCTTCTCCGTGCATGGCCAGCAGGGCCTTGTTCGCCGTAACGACGGGCTTGCCGCTCGCAAGCGCGGAGAGGATGAACTCCTTCGCGGGGTTGTATCCGCCCATAAGCTCTATTACGACGTCAACGCCGGCATCGTTTATTACCTCGCGGGCGTCCTTAGTATAAACATCTTTGGATATTTTCAAAGCCTTCGCGCGCGAGGCGTCTAAGTCCGCCGCCTTTACAAGCGATACTTCCGCGCCCAGCCGCCTGGAGATGATCTCCGCGTTCTCCCTGAGGAGCTTCACCACCCCGGAGCCGACCGTGCCGAGACCGATAAGACCAACGCCGATTTTGGATTTCATTCCCCCAGCACCTTTTTCAGCCCTTTTATCGCCTGCCGGGTCCTGTGCTCGTTCTCGATGAGCGCGAAGCGCACCCGACCTTCGCCGTACTCGCCGAAGCCGATGCCGGGCGAGACCGCGACCTTCGCCTTTGCGATAAGCATCTTCGAGAACTCAAGCGAACCCATGTGCCTAAACTTCTCCGGTATCCTCGCCCAGACGAACATCGTCGCGAGCGGCTTCGGTATC
>JAJYGS010000010.1 GCA_021785055.1 Nitrospirota bacterium
CTACGGCATCTGCGCGGACCTGGAGAGAATCATCCCCTTCGCGCACGGGCGCGGCATGACTGTGCTCGTGGACGAGGCGCACGGGCCGCACCTGGGCTTCCACCCGGAGCTTCCGAAGTCCGCGCTTTCATGCGGGGCGGACATGGTCGTGCAGTCCACTCACAAGATAATCGGCGGCATGACGCAGGCGTCGATGATGCATGCGAGGGCCGGGCGCGTGGACATTATGACGCTCGCGGGCGTGTTGAAGGTATTGCAGACGACAAGCCCGTCGTATATCCTGATGGCGTCTCTTGATTTGGCAAGAATGCAGATGGCCACCGAGGGAGAGAAACTGCTTTCCAAGGCGCTCACGCTTTCCCGGTGGGCGCGCGACGAGATTAACGGAATCCGGGGCATCAGATGCCTTGAGAAAAAAGACGTCCTGCTGCGCGGCATGGGAGACTTGGACGAGACTAAGCTTGCGATAAACGTGAGCGGCCTGGGGATGACGGGCTACGAGGTCTCGCAGGCCCTGAACATGGAACATGATATTCAGGTCGAGATGGCGGACCCGTTCCACGTCCTGGTAATCGTCTCTATCGGCGACAGGAAGGAGGACGTGTCGCGGCTTGTCGATGCGCTCCGGGAGATTGCAAAGGGACGGGGCGCGGCGAAACAATTCGATTGGGAGCAGGTCAAGCCGCCGATGGGAGCGCAGGGACTTTCCAAAGCGGACGTCCCGAAGCCCATCGATGGGCCGCAGCCGGTCGACCGGCCCGCAAGGGAGGCGTTCTTCGCCTCTCACGAGCTTGTCCCGCTTGATAAGTGCGCGGGCAGGCTTTCCTCCGAGATTGTTACAGTCTATCCGCCGGGCATACCGATGCTCGTGCCCGGAGAGGTGATTACGGAAGACGTCGTGGATTATCTCTCTCGCGTATCGGCGATGGGCGGGACGGTTGACGGGCTTGCCGAAGACGGAAGGATCGGGGTGGTAAGATAGGAAGGACGGGGCCTGAAAGCCGCACTCGGCCAATGCGTCCGGCCCCGCATTCCACTCCCGGCCCGCTTTCCGTAATTTTAATGTGCCGGCCAGCCATCAGTCCCCGATGCTGGCGCGTGCCGGGGCGTGACCGTCCGTAAGGTATGTCCACGTGCTTTTTCAGGCCCCGTCCTTCACTTATTTTCCCTCACCCAGTTTCCGGGCCGTTTCAAGCGCGGCCCGGGCCTCGCGCCTTCTCCCAAGATCCTTCAGGGCGACATACTTGTTGTAGTAGGCGTTCGCGTAATCCGGCTTAAGCTGTATCGCGCGCTCGAAGGATACGAGCGCCTCCCTTAGCCTGCCCAACCTTCCCAGGGCGGCGCCCTTGTCGTTGTACGGCTTCGGGTCCTGCGGGTCGAGTTCTATTGCCTTATTGTATTCCTTTACGGCATCGGCATCCCTGCCGAGCGCGGAGAGAGCGATGCCCTTGTCGTAGTGCGCGGGCGCAAAATCCGGGTAAAGCTCTATTACCCTGTCGAACTCAACGAGCGCCCCCGCGTAATCCTTTTCCACCGTCAGGGCGGCTCCCTTGTCCATGTAGCGGTCGGCTGCGTCCGCCTTGCCGGGAATTGAGGCGGGGAGGGCAGAGTTGATTGCCGCGAGGGCCATTGGCGCGAAGGACAGCGCGGCAATCAAGACGGCGAGAAACACGTAAAACTTTTTCATGCGAAACGCTCCCTTGAAAATAAAGCCACGGCTCAATTTCGCACGAAGCTGCGCGGAAGTCAATCGGTAATGTTTATGATTAACGAGATTTAACGGGACGGAGGTGCGTTATGAAGGGCGGCTTCTTCGCAAAGCTCAGAATGACAGACGGTTCGGCGATGACTGCTCTACCGGTGGCACCTGGCCCTATTTTTTCGCCTGCCGCAGGTTCTTTATTATGAACGCCCTCTTCCCCGGCACGACGTTCTTCTTCCAGGGCGGAGGGGCGGAGGAGTAGTTTTCCAGCGACGGCTCTATCTGGTATTTCAGGACTGCCGCGTTATGCTGGGCAAGGTCGCTGGAGAAATAGTGCGTGCCGTCGTTTTTCGAGACGAAGTAGAGGTAGTTCACCTTCGCCGGATAGAGCGCGGCGATTATGGACGGCTTGCCGGGGTTGGCGATGGGGCCGGGCGGAAGACCCTTGTAGACATAGGTGTTATACGGATCCTTGAAGCGCAGGTCGGTGCGCGTTAAGTTTCCGTCCCATTTGCCGTGCCGCTCAAGGGCGTAGATGACGCAAGGGTCGCACTGAAGCGGCATGTTCAGCTTGAGGCGGTTATGGAAAACGGCGGATATGAGGAGCCGCTCGGAGTCGAGGTTCGCCTCCCGCTCGATAAGCGAGGCGAGGGTTATCGCCTGAAGTTCCGTCATACCAAGCTCGGCTGCGCGCGCCTTCAGGTCGGAATTGAACACCTCGTGGTATTTCGAGACCATCTGCCTGAGGATGCCGTCCACGGTTATGCCCTTCGGGAAGTAATATGTGGCGGGGAACAGGAACCCTTCCAGGCTGTCCCCAGGAAGCCCCAGGCTGTGGACGAACTGCGGGTCTGTCGCTTCCTTGATGAATTCGGCCTTTGTAGTCAGACCGGTCGCCGCAACGGCCCCGGCAATCTGCCCCATCTCGTAGCCTTCCGGGATTACCACCTGGTATTCGATTATCTTGCCCATCCTGAGCATGAGCAGGACGTTCAGGGGCTTCATCCCGGTATCGAAGGAGTAGAACCCGGCGCGTATCTTCCTCGTTGCGCCCATGAGCTTGCCCAGGATAATGAACGTCCGCCGGTCGGATATGATTCCTTCCTTCTTAAGCTCCGCCGCGACGCTCTTGAAGCTCGCGCCCTCCGACACGAGCACCTCTTTGTATACCTTGACGGGCGAGGCCGGGCGCATGAGGAAAAGCGCGACATGCACCGCGAACACGAAAACCGCCGCAAGGAGCAGGAAGGAGATTACCCTAAGCGAGACCGGAAGCCTTAGTCTCATGGCCCGTTACACCTCAAGTCTTAAAACTGAGTTACAATCATGTCCGGCCAAGCAGCGTGTAATTTATATAAACCTTCGTCCTTGCCTGAAGACCGGCGTTCCATTTCTTAAACAGCTCTTCACCCGTCGCCCTTGAGAGGGCCTTCACGGCTATCGCCTCGGCCTCCTGCGGCGAGGGCGGCCCGGCCTTCCTGATGCCTTCCACCTTGAAGATATGGTAGCCGTAAGGAGTTTTTATTATACCACTTGTCGAACCCTTTTTCAGCCTCCATATCGCGGATTCAAACTCCGGCGGCATCTCGCCCCGCTCAATCCAGCCCAAGTCTCCGCCCTGGGCCGCATCCGGGGAGAGCGACCACTTCCTCGCAAGAGGTGCAAAATCCGCGCCGCGTTTAAGTTCCGAAAGTATTTCCCCGGCCTCCCTGGGCGATTCCACGACTATCTGCCTGACGCGCAAGCGCTCTTCCTCCCGCAGTTTTTTACCGTTTTCCCGCAGATATGCCTCCACCTGCTCCCGCGTAATCCTTACCCGCGAGTATACCTGGGAATAAAAGAGCTTCTCGACGATAATGTCCTTTCCCGCCTCTTTTCGATAGTCCGCGATTGTCATGCCCTGCTGTTTCAGCATGCCGGCAAACGACCTGCCGTAGCCCGCGCTTTCCTTCCGGACGCGTTCGTCCACCTCCGCGGGCGTGGCGGAAATATCGAGCCTTCCGGCCTCGTTTAAGTACATCTCGTCCTGTATCATGCGCGAGAGCAGGTCTATCTTGGCCGCTTCCGAGGCGTTATCGCCGGAGAGGGTTTCAAAATCCGGCCTAAGCGAGGCGATTTTCTTTTTGAACTGCGGCAGGGTGATCGGGACGCCGTCTACTGTTGCGAGCGCTTGCGGAGAGGTCTTTTCCGCCCTGGCGCACCCGACTGCGAGCACGACCAGGGCGGTTACGGCAACTCTTTTAATACTTCCGGCAACCAATTTCTTCTGCTCCGGCCCGGCTTCGATCCTGCCTTACTGCGCCGGCGCCACCGTCGGCGCGGGCGCAAGGCTTACGTTTCCCAGGTTCTGGAGGTTCTGCGTAATCTTGGCCTTCGTCCGCAGATCGTTTATATAACCCTTGAAGAGGTCTTCCTTCTTCTGCTCCGCAATCTGCTCCTTGAGCGCGTCCTTTATCGCGGCGAAATCGCTCTCCTGGGCGGGTTTTTTGTCCGTAATCTTCATTATGTGATAGCCGAACTGGCTCTGGACTATTCCGCTTACCTCGCCGGGCTTGAGTTTGAAGGCAGCGTCTTTAAGGGAGGCCGAGCCGAACTGCGCCCAGTTTACCCAGCCCAGGTCTCCGCCCTTGTTCTTCGTCTTGTCGTCGAGGGAGTATTGTTTTGCGAGGGCGGAAAATTTCTGGCCCGCCTTGAGCTTCGCCAGGATGTCGCCTGCCTCCTGCTCCGTCGGGACAAGTATATGGCTTATCCTGACCGAGCCCAGGTTCGCCTTGTTCTGCTCGAAGTAGTTCTTCGCGTCCTGGTCGGTTATGTTTACCTTGTCGAGGACTTCCTTTTTCACGAACTCGCCCAAAAGGAGCGTACCCTTGAGCCTCTGCAGCTCTGAGACAATCCTCGGGTCCTTGTCCATGCCCATGTCGAGCGCCTTCTGGACGATAAGCCGCTTGTCCTCGATGTTCTCAAGGAACTTCTGCCTGTTCTTCGGGTCCTTGAGCGCGCTCGCCGCGTAGGGATTCAGCGCCGCCGCCTCCGCCTTGAAGTCGTCCGCCGTAATATTCGTGCCGTTTACCACGGCAAGCACCGGCGAGTTGTCGCCTGACGCCGTTGTCTGCCCTCCCTTTTTCGCACATGCGGCCAGAGCTAAGACAGCCGCGCACACGGCGAGAGCCACCTTGAGTTTTTTCGACATCTTCTCTCCCATAGTTGATGTTCCGCCCTTAAAAGGACAATATATTCCTAATATAAAAAACGACGCGAGTTTTGGCCGCGCGAAGGACCCTGCCCGCCGGATTATTTCTTGGACGGCTCTTTATCCTTTGCGGAGGAGGAGCCGGTTTCCGGAGCCGCATCGGACGCGGCGGGCGCAGTCTCGCTCCCGGCCTCCGAGAGCGCGGTATCGTTTATTTTTATGTCCGCCGCCTTCTTAAGCTTTGCAAGGATGTCGTCGTAGGCCTTCTTCTGTTTGTCCTGCATGAGCTTCTGCTCTATAAGTCCCTTCACCTTGTCCAGCGGCCTGATGGATGCGGCCTTCCTGCCCGTGAGCTTTATTATGTGCCAGCCGAATTTCGTCTTTACAGGCGCGGAGACGTCGCCCGCTTTCTTAAGCGCGAAGGCGGCCTTTTCGAAGTCCGGGTCCATCATGCCCCTGCCGAACCAGCCGAGGTTCCCGCCGCGGGAGGCGCTTGGGTCTGTGGACTTCTCCTTTGCAAGCTTCTTGAAGGACGCGCCCTTGTCGAGCTCCGCCTTTATGGCCTTGGCCTCCGCCTCCGTCGCCACGAGTATATGGCTTGCCTTCACCTGCTCGCCGACCTTGAACTGATCCTTGTTCTTGTCGTAATAGCTCTTTACCTCGTCCGGTGTCACCTTGATCGAATCCAGGGCCTCTTTTCGCAGGTAGAGCGTGGAGAGCACCTGCTTCTTGAAGAGCGACTCCTGCTTTTTCATCATCTCGACCGCCTTCTTGTAGTCCGCGTCCTTCTCAAGACCGGCCTTTTTCCCCGCCTGCGAGAAGAGGGTCATGTCGATGAGCTTGCCGAGAATCACTTTTTTTATTGCCGGGTTAGGCTGCTGAACCATCCCCTGAGACGCGCCCTGCTGCACGATCATGTCTATCGTGTCGCTGGCAATCTTTTCGCCGTTTACGGTGGCGACGGTATGGGGCTTCGCGGCCTTGTCCGGCTTGGCGGCGCTTTCCTTAGACGCCGGAGCGGCCTTGTCCGTCTTGCCTGCCTTGGCGGCCTTAGCGGCGCCGGAATTGCCCGCGAGGGCGGCCTGGCAAACGAACGTCATCATGCCGACAAGCGTCAAAGCAAGTGCGAACTTCTTCATTTAAGCTTCTCTCCTTGGTTTTCCCGTTAATTAAATAAAGCAGGACTCCCCTTTAGGAACCCTGCCGCAATTCAAAAAGCATCTCATATTTATAACATGTTATGCAAGCGCTTTCAAGCTGTTTTTTATCTCCCGGAACTGCCCCTCCCAATCCCCCGGCTTGTGGATAAATATAGTATATTCCGGCGCATATCTCGCCTTTCCCCGGTTCCCGGCGAGAAAAGCCGTCAGTTTATCAGCGGATATGTTCGTCGCGCCGGTAAAGGTAATCTTTATCTCCTTCGGCAAAAGCCTTATCCCCGCCGCCTTCAGTCCCTTGGCCAGGACCTTGATCTCCATTACCTCGATGAGCCTTTTTACCGGCCCGGACGGTTCTCCGTAGCGGTCTTCAAGCTCCTCTTTCATATCCGCGAGCTCTTCTACGGTCTTCGCGCCGGAGAGCCTTTTGTATATCCCCAGCCTGTGGGCGGTATCCGGGACGTAAGTCTCCGGGATAAAGGCGGACACCTTCAGGTCGAGCGCCGGGTCTGTCTCCTCCGCCGTATCCTCGCCCTTGAGCTCGCGCACCGCCTGCTCAAGCATATGGGTATAGAGCTCGAAGCCCACGGCGGATATGTGCCCGGACTGCTCCGCGCCCAGGATATTGCCCGCGCCCCTTATCTCAAGGTCGTGCAGGGCGAGCCTGAAGCCCGCGCCGAGCTCCGAGAGCTCCGAGAGCACCCGGAGGCGTTTTACCGCCGTCTCGCTCAGGGCGTCTTCGTCGCCCGGCACCAGCAGGTATGCATACGCCCGGCGGTTTGAACGGCCCACCCTGCCCCGGAGCTGGTAGAGGTCGGCCAGGCCGAAGCGGTCGGCCCTGTCTATGATTATGGTATTCGCCGAGGGTATGTCGAGGCCGGACTCCACGATGGAGGTCGTGAGGAGGACGTTGTATTCTCCCTTGACGAACCTGCTCATCACGTCCTCAAGCGCGTCCTCTTTCATGCGCCCGTGCGCGACGCCTATCGACGCCTCCGGGACGATCTGTCTTAAGAGGTTCCCGATCGCGAAGATGCTGTCTATGCGGTTATGCACGAAGAAGACCTGCCCGCCGCGCGAGAGCTCCCGGCGTATCGCCTCGCGGATTATGGAGTTGTCGAAGCGCGACACGACTGTCTTTATCGGCTGGCGCTCGGGAGGCGGAGTCTCTATTATGGAGAGGTCCCGTATCCCGACAATCGAGAGGTTAAGCGTCCTGGGTATCGGAGTAGCCGTCAGGGTAAGGACGTCTATGGACTTTTTCAGATGTTTAAGCTTCTCCTTGTGCGCAACGCCGAAACGGTGTTCCTCGTCCACGACCAGAAGCCCAAGGTCTTTGAACTCTATGTCCTTCTGAAGCAGCCTGTGCGTGCCGATTACTATATCCACCGTGCCGCCGGCGATTCCCTGTTTTATCTCCTTCACCCTTTCCTTCGGCGTGAAGCGGGACAATACCTCCACCCGCACCGGGAACGCCGCCAGCCTCTGCGAGAAGGTCTCGTGGTGCTGGTCTGCGAGCAGCGTCGTGGGCACGAGCACCGCCGCCTGCCTGCCGTCCAGGACTACCTTGAACGCCGCGCGGACGGCTACCTCGGTCTTTCCGTAGCCCACGTCGCCGCACACCAGCCTGTCCATCGGGTGCGGGGACGTGAGGTCTTTTTTCACGTCCTCTATCGCCCGCGCCTGGTCGGGCGTCTCTTCATACTCGAAAGACGCCTCCATCTCGCGGTATAAGTGGTCGTCTTCGCTGTAGGCGTGCCCCGGCGCGACGGAGCGTTTTGCGTATAGCTCCAGAAGCTCCCCGGCCATCTCGCGCACGGCGGTTTTCGCCCTTGCCTTCGCGCGCTCCCAGCCGACGCCCCCAAGCTTTTCAAGGGACGGCGCCGCACCCTCGGAGCCTATGTATTTCTGGACCTTGTGAAGCTCGTCCACCGGGACGTAAAGCCTGTCGGAGCCGGCGTAGACGACTTCGAGGAAATCACCCTCGACGCCCATCAGGGCCAGGCGCTTGAGGCCCATGTATCGTCCTATGCCGTGGTCGATGTGCACGACATAGTCGCCAATCTTGAGCTCGGAGAGCGAAGTGAGGAACCGCTCCGCCTTCGCTCCCGCCGGTCTGTTCACGGCCGGTCTGCCGGCTCTGTCCGAAGCCGGTCTGCCGGCTCTACCGGCTTCCCCGAATATCTCCGTGGAGGTAATGAAGGCGAGCGCCGGTCTACCGGCTTCGGGGGCGTCCATCAGGAATCCGGATTCGAGGTTTCCCGGAGTTATCCTTACGGAGCCTGCGTCGGATTCAGGGTAGAGCAAAGGTTCCCCCGTTACCGCCGCTATGCCGTGTTCGGCGAATATCTCGCCCAAACGTTCCGCCTGGCCCGCCGTGGCAGGCACGACGTTTATCGCCCTGCCGCGCATGAGGTTTTTCAGGTTCCGGCAGAAGATGGTAATCGGCGTCCTGGGCAGATCCTCAGGCCAGGGTTCGGGGACGCCGCCGTCCGTCGCGGCTCGAACCGCCTCCCTGAGCCGCAGGCCTTCTATTGAACGGGTATGGTATTCAAACGGGCCGGTCGGCCCGCCAAGCGGCAGGGACTCGGAAAATATCGAAGGCAGCGTATCGGGCAGACCTTTAAGCTCCTCCGCCGATATATACAACTCGGACGGAGCGGCTGGAGCCGCGCCGGCTATCGCCTCGTATGCCGAAAACGCCCGCTTCTCGAACTCCCCGGCCCCGGCGAATATGCGCCCGGGCTCGTCCAGGAAAAGTATCGGCGGCGCCGGGAAATAATCGACGACCGTTGCGCAGGGAGCCGGGGCCGAAGCGGCTCGAGCCGCCGCCTCCCTTGCGGGCATGGCCTCTATCTCTTCCCTTTCCGCCGTGGAGCGCTGCGTATCCGGGTCGAACTCCCGTATGGACTCGAGCGTATCCCCGAAGAACTCCATGCGAACGGGCGCGTTCCCGCCGGGAGGGAAGATGTCGAGTATGCCGCCTCGGACGGAGAACTCCCCCGGCTCGTAGACCATCGATACCCGTAAGTAGCCCAGGCCGTCGAGCTTCGCGAGGAGCGGCTCGCGCGGGTAATCGACGCCTTTTTTAAACCTCGGCATATTGCCGGGGGACAGAAGCGATTCGGGCGGGGAAAGTCTCCTTAATATAGCCGCCACTGGCGCCACGACCAACCTTGCCGCCCCGGAACGGATGTCCCGAAGCGCGCGTATCCTGCCCGCCATGCATTCCGGGTCAGGCTCCATGACGTCGTAGGGCAGGACGTCCCACGGGGGGAAATAAAGCGGGGCCAAAACCGGCCTGCCCGCCTCGCCCTGGGGCGGGTTTTTCGCAAAAAAGAGGCAGTCCGAGAGCAGGGTATCGGCCTCTTTCGGAGTGGCCGTGAGTGCGAGCACGGGCCTTTCCTGGCCCGATGCAATCTCCCATAAAAACAAGGCCCTGGCCGCGCCCAAAAGCCCCGATACCATGATTCTTCCGGTAGGCAAACTTTCAAGAGTGTCTTTGAAAATCAAGGAGTTACACCGTTATCTGGCGGTTTTGATGCATAAATTGGAAGAGGTTCATTACTCCCGCCATGCCTATCGCAGCAATCAGGATGGCAAACACGAGGAAAATCAACAGCATAGGTATTATCACCACGAGGATTGCCCTGGCCGTGGAGAGTTTGTGCACGCTCGCAGTCACGATTACGGCAATGGGGATGGTCCAGAGGCTGAAAATCGGGCCGAGAACTGGCACGAGGGCGGCCCATGCCGGCATGCTCCCGACGCCCAACGCGCCGTAGTAGCTCTTGTAAGTGCCTTTCCCGCCAAGGATTTTTGCGATTACGAAGAATATGAAGACGTGGACGAAGGACATCAGAACCGCCGCTATCGGCCAGAAAATTATGGCGAAAAAGCCCACCCCAAGGGTAAAAATCGTCGTTCCAATCCCGCCCGCGAGGCCCCCTATGGCTATG
>JAJYGS010000128.1 GCA_021785055.1 Nitrospirota bacterium
CTGGCGGAGATTACGCACAAAAGAAGGCTCTCGGCTCTCGGCCCCGGCGGCCTCACGCGCGAGCGCGCGGGCTTCGAGGTGAGAGATGTTCACCCGACTCACTATGGCAGGATATGCCCGATAGAGACGCCGGAAGGGCCGAACATCGGACTTATAACGTCTCTTGCGACGTACGCGCGCGTAAACGAGTTCGGTTTCATAGAGGCGCCGTACAGGAAGGTTCAGAAGGGCCGCCTGACGGACGAGATAGAGTTCCTCTCCGCCGTGGACGGCGAGAACTATATCATCGCGCAGGCTAATACGCCTGTTGACTCCAAGGGCAAGATTACGGCGGACAGCGTCTCGGCGCGTGTCGGCGGAGAGTTTAAGATGGTCGAGCCGGAGGAGGTGCAATACCTCGACGTCTCGCCCAAGCAGATTGTCTCCGTGGCCACGGCTCTCATACCGTTCCTGGAAAACGACGACGCGAACCGCGCCCTCATGGGTTCCAACATGCAGCGCCAGGCGGTGCCTCTTTTGAATGCGGAGGCGCCGATAGTCGGGACCGGCATGGAGCAGGTTGCCGCGCGCGATTCCGGCGTAATCGTGCTTGCGAAGAGGAGCGGGGCAATCGAGAGCGTGGACGCCAACAGGATTGTGGTGCGCATAAGCGAAAAGGAAGTGACGCAGGCGAACCCGTCGCCGCTCGATGTCTATACGCTGATAAAATTCTACCGCTCCAACCAGAACACCTGCATCAACCAGAAGCCCATTGTCGCCGTCGGCCAGAAGGTGAAAAAAGGACAGGTATTGGCGGACGGCCCGGCGACGGACGGCGGCGAGCTGGCCCTCGGCCAGAACGTCATGGTGGCGTTCATGCCCTGGGGCGGCTACAACTACGAAGATGCGATACTTATCTCGGAGAAACTTGTCCGGGAGGACAGATACACCTCGATACACATCGAGGAGTTCGAGATAGAGGCGCGGGATACGAAGCTCGGACAGGAGGAAATTACCAGGGATATTCCCAACGTCGGAGAAGAGGCGCTCAAGAACCTCGACGAATCCGGCATAATCAGGATAGGGGCCGAAGTAAAGGCCGGGGATATACTGGTCGGCAAGGTTACGCCGAAGGGCGAGACGCAGCTTACTCCGGAGGAGAGGCTTCTGCGCGCGATATTCGGCGAGAAGGCCGGAGACGTCCGCGACGCTTCGCTTACGGTCCCGCCGGGGGTCGAAGGCACGATAGTAGACGTGAAGATATTTTCCCGGAAGGGCGTGGAGAAGGACGAACGGGCAAAGAGCATCGAGGACGAGGAGGTGGAGCGCCTTGAGCGGGACAAGCAGGACGAGTTCCGCATTATCCAGGAGGAGAAGCTTAAGAAACTGAAGAAGACGGTGCTCGGTCAGTCTATATCCACGAAGATAGTAGACGAATCCGGCAAGACCATCCTCCCGAAGGGCAAGGAAATAACCGAGGACATCATTGAAAGGCTGGACGAGGCCGACCTCTCCATGCTCTCGTTCGAGGACGAGTCGCTTTCGGACAGACTCTCCGAGATAGAGGAATACGCCGCGGAACAGATGAGCTATCTTGAGACGATTTTCGAGGAGAGGATTAGCCGCCTGAAGAAGGGAGACGAACTCCCGCCAGGCGTCATAAAGCTCGTCAAGGTCTATATCGCCATGAAGAGGAAGCTCTCCGTCGGCGACAAGATGGCCGGGCGCCACGGCAACAAGGGCGTTGTTTCAAGGATACTCCCGGAGGAAGATCTCCCGTATCTTCCGGACGGAACGCCGGTCGATATAGTCCTGAACCCGCTGGGCGTCCCGTCCCGAATGAACGTCGGACAGATACTTGAGACGCATCTGGGTTGGGCCGCGAAGACACTTGGGATAGCGGTATCCACTCCCGTTTTCGACGGCGCTACCGAAGTGCAGATAAGGGACATGCTGGCCGAGGCGAATCTTCCGAAGACCGGCCAGATTAAGCTATATGACGGCAGAACCGGGGAGCCTTTCGACAGGAAGGTCACCGTGGGAAACATGTATATGCTGAAGCTGCATCATCTTGTCGACGACAAGCTCCATGCCAGGTCGATAGGGCCATACTCGCTCGTTACCCAGCAGCCGCTCGGAGGCAAGGCGCAGTTCGGCGGGCAGAGGCTTGGAGAGATGGAGGTCTGGGCGCTCCAGGCATACGGCGCGGCATACACTCTCCAGGAGTTTCTGACGGTAAAATCTGACGACGTCTCCGGGCGCGCCAAGATATACGAAGCCATAGTCAAGGGCGAGAGCACCCTTGAACCCGGTTTGCCGGAGTCCTTCAACGTGCTCATAAAAGAGCTTCAGAGCCTTTGCCTTGACGTGGAGCTCCTGGAGGAAGTGAAGGAATAGGGTAATCCAAATCCTCACAACCCCCCTTGTCAAAGGGGGGGGGCAACGGGGGGATTTTCATGGAGGTAATGAATTGGACGATATATACAGCCTTTTCGACAAGCCGAGAGAACCGGTAACATTCGATGCGATAAAGATACGGGTCGCGTCTCCCGAGAAGATAAGGTCCTGGTCGCACGGAGAGGTAAAGAAGCCGGAGACCATAAACTACCGCTCTTTCAAGCCGGAGAGGGACGGGCTTTTCTGCGCGAAGATATTCGGCCCGACAAAGGACTGGGAGTGCAACTGCGGCAAGTACAAGCGCATGAAGCACAGGGGCGTGGTATGCGACAAGTGCGGCGTCGAGGTAATACAGTCCAAGGTCCGCCGCGAGAGGATGGGCCATATAGAGCTTGCCTCTCCCGTCGCGCACATCTGGTTCCTCAAGGGTCTTCCGTCGAGGATAGGCAACCTCCTCGACATGACGCTTCGGCACCTTGAGAAGGTGCTGTATTTCGAATCCTATGTCGTAATTGACCCCGGAGATACTCCCCTGAACGAGAAGGAGCTCCTGACCGAGGAGAAATACAGGAAGCTCCTTCAGGAATACGGGAGCCGTTTCAAGGCGGACATGGGCGCGCAGGCGATAAGGGAACTGCTCCGGAACATAAACCTTGAAGAGCTTGCGCAGGACCTGCACGTGAAGATAGAGATGGCGAATTCCTCCGCCGTAAAGAAGAAGCTTACCAAACGCCTCAAGGTCGTCGAGGCGTTCCGGAAATCCGGGAACAAGCCCGAGTGGATGATACTCGACGTCATCCCCGTGATTCCGCCGGAACTGAGGCCCCTTGTTCCGCTTGAAGGCGGAAGGTTCGCAACATCCGACCTAAACGACCTCTACAGGCGCGTGATAAACAGGAACAACCGCCTTAAAAGGCTTGAGGAGCTTAAAGCGCCGAGCGTCATAATCCGGAACGAGAAGAGGATGCTCCAGGAGGCGGTCGATGCGCTTTTCGACAACGGCAGGCGCGGCAGGATACTTAGAGGCCCGAACAAGAGGCCGCTTAAATCCCTCTCCGACATGCTGAAAGGCAAGCAGGGCCGGTTCCGCCAGAACCTCCTGGGCAAGCGCGTGGACTACTCCGGTCGTTCCGTCATAGTCGTCGGCCCGGAGCTGAAGCTCAACCAGTGCGGCCTGCCTAAGAAGATGGCTCTTGAACTGTTCAAACCTTTTATCTTCAACCGTCTTGAAGAGAAAGGCTACTGCACCACGATAAAGAGCGCAAAGAAGATGGTCGAGCGCGAGAGGCCTGAGGTCTGGGATGTTTTGGAAGAGGTCATCCGCGAGCATCCGGTCATGCTGAACCGCGCCCCGACGCTGCACAGGCTGGGTATTCAGGCGTTCGACCCCGTTCTGGTTTCCGGGAAGGCCATCAGGCTTCACCCGCTCGTATGCACCGCCTTCAACGCGGATTTCGACGGCGACCAGATGGCGGTGCACGTGCCGCTCTCGATAGAGGCGCAGGTCGAGGCCAGGGTTCTGATGCTCTCAGTCAACAACATCCTTTCCCCGGCCAACGGGCGCCCGATTACCGTGCCCTCGCAGGACATGGTACTGGGCGTTTACTACCTGAGCAAAGTCCGCCCGAACGCCAGAGGCGAGGGGATGAGGTTTTCCGGCCCTGAGGAGGTGCGTATAGCGTACGACCACGGCGCCGTTGCGAAGCATGCTAAAATAAAGGTGAGGATAGACGGCAGGCTCGTGGATACGACGGTTGGCCGCGTGATAATCTCCGAGATACTGCCCGAAGGACTTTCCTTCGACCTCGTGAACAAGGAAATGAACAAGAAGGAAATCTCCCGGCTTATCGACGCATCGTATAGACAGTCCGGCGCGAGGGCGACCGTTACCCTGATGGACAACCTTAAGGACATCGGTTTCAAGTATGCGAACGAGGCGGGCATATCCATCTGCATGAACGACATGCACATCCCCACGAACAAGCACGAGCTTATCGCGCAGGCGGAAAAGCAGGTCATGGATATACAGAAGCAGTATGCGGACGGCCTTATCACAAACGGCGAGCGTTATAACAAGGTTATCGACATCTGGGCGTCCGTTACGGAGACCATCGCATCAGAGATGATGAACGAGCTCGGCATAGACGACGAGGTCGAGGGCATTCCGCAGGACCAGAAGAGGTCGTTCAACTCGATATTCATGATGGCGGATTCCGGCGCCAGGGGCAGCGCGCAGCAGCTCCGTCAGCTGGCCGGTATGAGGGGACTCATGGCCAAGCCGTCCGGCGAGATTATCGAGGCGCCCATCCAGGCGAACTTCCGCGAAGGCCTGAAGGTGCTGGAATATTTTATCTCGACGCACGGCGCCAGGAAGGGTCTTGCCGATACCGCGCTTAAGACGGCTAACTCCGGTTATCTGACCAGGAGGCTTGTAGATGTCGCGCAGGACGTCATCATAACGGAGGTGAACTGCGGCACGGTCGACGGCATCCAGGTTACGGCTCTTGTCGAGGGCGGAGAAATAATAGAGCCGCTTGACGAAAGGCTACTTGGAAGGGTCAATTCGGAAGACATCATAGACCCGGTAACCGGCGAGAAGCTCGTTCCGGCCAATACGGAGATTATCGAAGACAACTTAAAGAAGATAGTGGACGCGGGCATCGACCATGTAAAGATACGCTCGGTTCTGACATGCCAGACAAGGCGCGGCGTGTGCAAGATGTGCTATGGGCGAGACCTCGCCAGGGGCCATCTTGTTGACATCGGCGAGGCCGTAGGCATAATCGCGGCGCAGTCGATAGGCGAACCGGGAACGCAGCTTACCATGAGAACCTTCCACATCGGCGGAACGGCGTCGAAGGTAGTCGAGCAGACGAAACTGACGGCGAAGAACTCCGGCATAGTGGAGTATATCAACCTCCACACGATAAAGAAGGAAGACGGCTCGATCATCGTTATGAACAGAAACGGCAAGATCGCCATACGAGATTCGTCGGGCCGCGAGAAAGAGCGCTACATGATCACCTATGGCGCGAACCTGCACGTTACCGACAAGCAGAAGGTAAAGGAAAGCCAGATACTCGTCGATTGGGACCCGTATTCCACACCGATACTGACCGAGGTCGGCGGCAAGATCGCCCTGGGCGACATCATAGAAGGCTCGACGATGCGCGAGGAAGTCGATGAAACGACGGGCCTCTCCCACAAGGTCATAATCGACTACCCGGCCAACATGAGGCCGCGCATATCGATTAAGGACGAAACGGGCAAGACCGCCAAGATACCCGGCACCAACGCCGTGGCAAGATACCTTCTGCCCGCCGGCGCGCATATACTTGTGGAAAAGGGCGATACCGTAAACCCCGGCGATATACTCGTGAAGATACCGAGGGAGACCACCAAGACCAAGGACATCACCGGGGGTCTGCCCCGCGTGGCCGAGCTTTTCGAGGCCAGACGTCCGAAGGAGCAGGCGGTAATCTCCGAGATAGACGGTACCGTAGAATACGGCGGGTTCGTAAAGGGCATGAGGCGGGTAATCGTCAAGGGCGCCTTGGGCGACGAGAAGGAATACCTTATACCCAAGGGCAAGCACGTCAACGTCCACGAGGGCGACTGGGTTATTGCCGGCGAACCTCTCATGGACGGCTCTGTTGACCCGCACGACATCCTCGACATCATGGGCCCGAAAGAGCTTCAGAAATACCTTGTAGACCAGGTTCAGCAGGTCTACAGGCTCCAGGGCGTGTCTATTAACGACAAGCACATCGAGGTTATCGTCCGCCAGATGCTTCGCAAAGTGAAACTGGAAGACGCGGGCGATACCCGTTTCCTGCCGGGAGAGCAGGTAGATAAATTCGCGTTCATCGACGAGAACAATTTCGTCGTGAAGCAGGTGAAAGTGGAGGATCCGGGCGATACGGAGTATATGCTTGGCGAGCTTATCGACCCGAAGGTCATCGAGGAAGTAAACATCAAGATAGAAGCTAAGGGCGGAAGACCCGCGATATACCGGAAGGCCAGGGCCGCCGTCGGCAAACCGATACTACTTGGCATAACCAAGGCGTCTCTGTCCACGGACAGCTTCATTTCGGCAGCCTCCTTCCAGGAAACCACAAGGGTCCTGACCGAGGCGGCCATCACGGGTTCCGTCGATAAGCTGCTCGGCTTAAAGGAAAACGTCATCATGGGCAGGCTTATTCCCGCGGGCACGGGTTCCGCTAGCTACAGAGACACATATGCCCTGCCCAAGGACATGGAACTTCCGGAAAAAGAGGCTGTGGCGGCAAGCTAAGAGATAGCCTGGTATAAAGAGGTTGGCGTCCTCCGCCTCGGAGGACGCCCTCCTTTATTTTTTATTTCTTTAGTGTATAATTAATGCTTGACATCGCGAGTCTGATTACGATATAATCCGCAAGTTTTTCGCCAGTGATTTTGATTTTGCTAACTATCTAAAAAAGCACGGGTATTTTTGGAAGAACGTTTTCTGGAGGTTGGGTGTGCCGACAATTAACCAGTTAGTGAGGAGCAGCAGGGAGAAGGTCTCCATAAAGAGCAAAAGCCCTGCCCTGAAAAGTTGTCCTCAGAAAAGGGGCGTATGTGTAAGGGTTTACACGACAACGCCCAAAAAGCCGAACTCGGCGCTTAGGAAAGTGGCGAGGGTGAGGCTTACAAACCAGATGGAAGTCACCACCTATATTCCCGGAGTGGGACATAACCTCCAGGAGCACTCGATAGTCCTTATCAGGGGCGGCAGGGTCAAGGATCTCCCGGGAGTCAGGTATCATATAATCCGCGGGACCTTGGATACCACGGGCGTGGCTAACCGCAAGCAGGGCCGTTCCAAATACGGCGCCAAGCGGCCCAAGGCCTAAGGAGGGAAGAGATGCCGAGAAGAAGAGAAGTTGCAAAAAGGGAAATCCTCCCGGACCCGAAATTCAATAACAAGCTGGTCGGCAAGTTTATGAACTGCCTTATGATCGAAGGCAAGAAAAGCGTCGCGGAACATATAACTTACGGCGCATTCGACATTATAAAGGACAAGACCGGGGGCGACCCCCTGAAGACCTTTAAGACCGCCCTCGATAACGTAAAGCCCGCGGTAGAAGTAAAATCCCGCAGGGTCGGCGGCGCGTCTTACCAGGTTCCGGTGGACATCCGCCCCAACAGGAGGATGGCCCTCGGTATCCGGTGGCTTATAACTTTCGCCCGCAAGAGGGGCGAGAAGACCATGCGGGAGCGGCTCGCGGCAGAGCTTCTGGACGCATCGAACAATACCGGGGCGGCAGTAAGGAAGAAGGAGGATACCCACAAGATGGCCGAGGCCAACAAGGCCTTTGCGCATTACAGGTGGTAAAAATAAATAGATGGCACAAGCGGTTGAAAAAACAGCGGGTAACGCAAAAGTGAAAAGGCAGTATCCCCTCGAAGATACCCGGAACATCGGTATAATGGCGCATATCGACGCCGGCAAGACCACGACGACCGAGCGTATCCTTTACTATACCGGTGTGTCCTATAAAATAGGCGAGGTGCACGAAGGCACCGCGGTAATGGACTGGATGGTGCAGGAGCAGGAGCGCGGCATTACCATTACATCCGCCGCCACGACATGCTTCTGGAAGGGGAAGCGCATCAATATAATAGACACGCCGGGCCACGTCGATTTCACAATCGAGGTCGAGCGTTCGCTAAGGGTGCTGGACGGCGCAGTGGCGGTTTTCGATTCCGTCGCGGGCGTCGAGCCTCAGTCCGAGACGGTATGGCGCCAGGCGGATAAATACGAGGTTCCCAGGATTGCTTTCATGAACAAGATGGACAGGACGGGAGCGGATTTCTATCGCTCCGTCCAGACCATGATAGACCGTCTTGGGGCAAAACCCGTCGCGATTCAACTGCCAATAGGCAGGGAAGAGAATTTCAAGGGCGTAATAGACCTGGTCAGGATGAAGGCGATACTGTTCCTGGACGAAACGCTTGGCGCGAAGTTCGACGAGACGGAAATCCCGGAGGACATGAAGGCTCAGGCGCAGGAGTATCACGAGAAGATGATAGAGGCGCTTTCAGATGTTGACGACGCCCTCATGGAGAAGTATCTCGGCGGCGATACCATATCCGAGGAAGAGATAAAGGCAGCGCTTCGCGCCGGCACTATTAAACTCAAAATAACCCCGTGCCTCTGCGGGACCGCCTTCAAAAACAAGGGCGTCCAGCCGCTTCTCGATGCAGTTGTTGACTACCTGCCTTCCCCGTTGGACGTCCCGCCGGTTGTCGGTAAACATCCCGGTACGGACGAGGAACTTACGCGCAAGGCGGATGATAATGAGCCTTTCTCAGCTCTTGCCTTCAAGATAATGACGGACCCGTTTGTCGGCCAGCTTACCTTCTTCAGGGTGTACTCCGGCACGATGAACGCGGGGTCCTACATATACAACGCGACCAAGGACAGCAAGGAGCGCGTAGGCCGCATCCTCAAGATGCACGCCAATAAGCGGGAAGACATAGACGTCGTAATGGCGGGCGACATCGCCGCCGCGGTCGGACTCAAGAACACCACTACCGGCGATACGCTTAGCGACCCGAGCCATCCGGTAATCCTGGAGAAGATGGAGTTCCCGGAGCCGGTAATATCAGTCGCCATAGAGCCTAAGACGAAGGTTGACCAGGAGAGGCTTGGCACTTCGCTCTCAAAGCTCGCGCAGGAAGATCCTTCATTCAGGGTAAAGACCGACGAAGAGACCGGCCAGACCATAATTTCGGGAATGGGCGAACTTCATCTGGAAATAATAGTAGACAGGCTCCTTCGGGAATTCAAGGTTGACGCGAACGTGGGCAAACCCCAGGTCGCGTACCGTGAGACCATTCGGAAGAAGGTCGAGGCGCAGGGCAAGTTCATCAGGCAGAGCGGCGGACGCGGTCAGTACGGTGATGTTTGGCTTAATCTGGAGCCGAATGAGCCGGGGGTTGGTTTTGAGTTCGTAAACAAGATAGTTGGCGGCGTTGTTCCCAAGGAATACATCCCGGCGGTAGAGAAGGGTGTCAAGGAGGCTATGGACGGCGGCGTGCTTGCGGGCTATCCGATGGTGGACATTAAGGTTACCATAATCGACGGCTCCTATCACGAAGTTGACTCTTCCGAGATGGCTTTCAAAATCGCCGGTTCGATGGGCTTCAAGGCCGGCGCCGCAAAGGCTTCGCCGGTGCTGCTTGAGCCGGTGATGTCCGTCGAGGTCGTCGTGCCCGAAGAATATATGGGCGATGTCATAGGCGATTTAAACTCAAGGCGCGGGAAGATACAAGGCATGGAGCCCAGGGGCAACGCGCAGGTAATAAAGTCAGTCGTACCGCTTTCGCAGATGTTCGGCTACTCGACCGACCTTCGCTCCGCGACCCAGGGCCGCGCTACGTATACCATGCAGTTCTCTCATTACGAAGAGGTCCCGAAGGGGCTTGCGGACGAGATAATCGCCAAAGTGAAGGGCGAATAACAGGCGAAATTATCCCGTTCAATTGAGGAGGGTTTATCATGGCAAAGGAGAAGTTTGAGAGGAAGAAGCCGCATGTTAATGTTGGTACGATAGGTCATGTTGATCAC
>JAJYGS010000133.1 GCA_021785055.1 Nitrospirota bacterium
AACGTGGACATTATAACCTCCGGCCCCATCCCGCCGAATCCCTCCGAGCTTCTCGGGTCGAAGACCATGAAGGAGAGCCTCTCCGAGCTGTCCCGGCGGTACGACAAGGTCATCATAGACTGTCCGCCGCTCGCCGGGCTTGCGGACGCCCCGCTTGTGTCTCCAATGGCCGACGGCATGATACTCGTCATACGCGGCGGCAGGACGCCCAGGGACCTCGTCATAAAATCGAAGAAGAACCTCGATGCGATAAAGGCGCGCGTGCTCGGCGTGGTATTGAACGACGTCCATGGCCGCTCAGACCATTACTACTATCAGTACAACTACGGCTATTATTTTACGCATAAACAACAGAAAGAGGCATAACCGGGGCAGGCCGTCCGGTTCCGTTTACTAAAGGACATCCTTTGAAATCCCGGAATATCGAGCCGATAGTTTCAGGGGCCATTCTTGCCGTACTCGCGGCATCGCCCTTTGCGTTCGGTTCCGTCCATCCCTGGTCGTACGGCATAGAGTCCTCCGCGATATTCGTCCTCTTCGCCACTCTGCTCCGGAACGCCTGGAGGAAAGGACGCCTCAAAATAACATCGACGCTCTCGAATTATCTGCTGCCGCTGGCGCTGTTTTTTTTCGTCGTCCAGGCCGTCCCGCTTCCATCATCTATAGTTTATGCCCTCTCGCCAGGCAGGGCCGCCATAGACGCCGCCTCCGGCGGAAATCCGGGATACGAAAGCCTCGCCTTGTATCCCTGGGCCGTGAAGCAGCAGGCGTTCATTCTCACGGCTGCGCTCCTTATATTCCTGCTGACGATAAACCTGGTAAGGGAAAAAGAGAAGGTAGAGAAGTTCCAGGCGGCGCTTTATATTGTCGGCCTTATACTTGCCGCTCTTGCGCTCATCCAGAGGATTTCGGCAGGCGAGCCTTCTTTCCTCCCGTTCATAAACAGGAACCACTTCGCGGGATACATGGAACTGCTCGTCCCGATGACGGTATCGGCGCTCGTATATAACCTCGGAAGACTAAAGAAACAAGAGAGCGCCAGGGAGACACTGCTGCAAGCGGTTTCCTCGTCCACCGGCTCGAAGATTATATTTCTTCTTTTCCTTGCCGTGATATTTTCGGCCTGCATAGTCCTGACATACTCACGCGGCGGGATGGCGGGAATGATATTCTCTCTCGTCGTCCTCGCGGCCTTGACGGGGAGGAACAGGAAGATTGCGCTTGCGTCTGCGGTATGCGGCGCGGCCATTGTCTTTTTTATCTTTCATACGGACGGCGGCAGGATTGCGGGCCGCGTGGAACGGCTCGTGAACGGGACTGCCGGCTCCGCGCTGCTGAGGGAGGAGACATGGAACGACACGGCATCCATGATAAAGGCTTTTCCCGTTACGGGCGTGGGGCTTGGAGGTTTCGAGACAGCCTTCCCGTATTTCAAAACCAACAGCATACAGATGAACTTCTTCCAGCCGGAGAGCGATTATTTATACGTATTGGCGGAGGGAGGCATAATCGGCCTGTCTCTTGCCGCCGCTTTTGTATTTATTTTTATTTATGAGACATGGGGGAGGTTCAGGCGGCGGAAAGACCCGTTCGCAAAGAGCGTTTATGCAGGGGCGGTCGCGGGGCTTTCGGCGCTTCTCGTCCACGGGCTCGTGGACACGAGCCTGCACATGCCGTCAATCCTGTTTACGTGTTCCGCGCTCCTGGGCCTTGCTTATGTATCCGTATCAGTCCGGTTCAGATATCCGACCGACGGTGAAAGGGATAAATATATCCGGGAAAAGAGCTTGAGCCTCGCGGGATTCCCGGCAAAGGCCGCAATCGCGGCATGTATTACCTTTGCGCTGGCGGCGTCCGCCGCCTCGCTTTCGTCCGCGGGCGCCGACCTCGCATACCGCTTCGGCCTGAATTTAAAGTCCCGCCTGGCCTTAAGCGGCACGGCATCGCGCAGGGACTACGAGGAACTGCGCGGGGAATTCAATGCGGCCTGCGCCCTGGACCCGCTTTGCGCCCAGTATGAATTTGAACGCGGCAGGGCGGAGGAATGGCTGGCGGATTATTACTCCTCGAAGGAATACCTTGAACGCGGATCAAACGGCAGGTCGCGCAAATACTACTCTGCGGCGCTTGAAAGCTTCGACGAATCGCTTGACTCAAACCCGTATTCTTCGTTCGGACATCTGCTGAAAGGAAGACTGCTTGCGCGCGGATTCGGCGGAAAAGGCGGCCAGGAACGCCAGTACGAGGCGGCCCTTAAGCTTAACCCGACGAGCGGGATTATACGGGCGCAGGTCAGGCTTTTAAAGGAAAGACTCGCGTATTCGCCCGGAGCCATGCAATGACAGGGATGCTCAAAAACCTTGCGGCTTTTATAATCCGGTATTCGGGCCTGGGCCGCGCGATAAGAGAGACCGTATGCAGGAGAAAGGTTACCGTAGTCCTGTATCACAGGCCGGAGCCGGAGAGATTCCGCAAGCACATGGAATATATGAGCCGCCGCTACAGGTTTATCGGGCTGGACGAACTGGTGAACGCGCTGCATAACCGGGACTGGTTGAAGATACCGCCCAAGGCCCTCGTGATTACATTCGACGACGGCATGAAGGATACCTTTGCGCTGCTCGGCATCTTCAGGGAATACGGCGTAACGCCGACTTTCTACGTCTCGACCGGCGTCGTCGGCACGGGCAGGAGGTTCTGGTTTTCTCCCTACTCTTACGGCGAGGTCGCGGCGATGAGGGGTCTTCCGAGCGCAGCGAGGGCCGGGATACTCAGGGAAACCGGGTTCGAGAGGGAAATGGATTATCCGGGCCGGGAGGCGCTCTCCGGCGAGGAGATTTCCAGCATGAAAGCCTGCGTGGATTTTCAGTCGCATGGCCGGTTCCATGAGCCGCTCACCTCATGTTCCCCGGACGAAAAATCAGACGAGATAATGGGGTCGATGGAGGAGATGAAAAAGCTGACAGGCAGACCCGCGCTTCATTTTTCTTTTCCGCACGGAGACTATGACGAAGATGACATAGAGATACTGAAGAAGTGCGGCTATTGCTCCGCGAGGACGGTGGACTGCGGGAGGAACGGGCCGGACGCGGACCCTTACCGGCTCAGGATTACCGGCGTGAACGACGACGCCTCCGCGACGCTCCTCGCGGCGGACTTAAGCGGCATAATCGGCTGGCTGGGGAAACTGAGAAACGGGAGCCTCACCGGCAGGCACGCGGCGGCAAACCGACAGGATATCCTTCACGATATTAATTAAGCCTGGTAAAAGGATAATGGACAAAAAGACTATTTATTATCCGGAATCCGCTTTCGGCGGATTTACGGATATAGACGGCACCGTGGTCTTCTATAACAGAGTTAATTCGCTGATTACGGCAAAATCCGTCATCTTGGATATCGGGTGCGGGCGCGGGTGTTATACCGAAGATGATGTGCAGATAAGACGAGACCTCCGAATTTTAAGAGGCAAAGGTAAGAAGGTGATAGGAATCGATGTTGACGATGGGGCGGCTTCCAATCCCTATGTGGACGAGTTTCACCTGCTTCAAGGTCGGCAATGGCCAATGGAAGATGATTCGGTAGATTTATGTTTATGCGACTGCGTCTTGGAACATGTGGAAAATCCGGGAATTTTTTTTTCCGAAGCGCGCCGGGTGATAAGGAGCGGCGGTTGCATATGCATAAGAACTCCGAACATCTTCGGTTACGTCGGACTGTTGGCGAAACTTATACCAAACAGTCTGCATATGGCTGTGCTCCGGAAGGCGCAGAAGGGCCGGAAAGACCTGGATGTCTTTCCGGCGTTCTATAATTGCAACTCCATTAGCCTGTTAAGGAAGACGCTGAATAAATTTGGATTTGAATGCGCTGTTTACGGTTATGAATCCGAACCCGGTTATCTCCGGTTTTCCGATTTTGCTTACCATCTCGGCGCCTGGTACCAGCATTTTGCTCCAGGATTCATTAGGAATGAAATATTCGCGTTTGGAAGAATAAAGAAAGCTTGAGAAGAATTTGAACATCGTAAAAGAAAAGTGGAACAGGATAGGTCTTGAGGCCGCATGGCTCGTGGCGGGGCAGGGACTCACCGCGCTGGGCGGGCTCGCCGCCATACGCATCCTTACAGGGCATTACACCAGGGAGGTCTACGGCATAAGCTGGCTCTTCATAAACGGTGCGGGTCTGGCGGTGCTGCTCCTTGCCGACCCGATGGGACAGGCGTTGAACCGGTTCTACCACGAAGACGGGGGACAGGAGCAGATAGACCGGCTCTTGGCTCTGATATGGCGGCTGGAGATATTCCTTGCTCTCTGCGTCGGGGCGGTTTATCTCATCGCGGCTTCCCTCATGGGGAAACTGGCCGGAACGGAGAGTGTCGCATATTTTGTGATGCCGGTTTATTTCCTGTTCCTTTCCGCGATGAATGCGGCCCAGGCCCTCCTGAACACCAGCCGCAGGCGGGTAAGGAGGGTCGTCCTGCTGGCAGCCGAGGCGTGGCTGAAGCCCGCGGGCGCGCTCATCCTCTGTCTTCTCTGGAAGCCGAACGTCAACTCGTTCGTGCTCGGATATGCATCGGCGTCGATAATTACCGGCTCCGTGGGGATTTTCTGGATAAAGGGTTTTTCCGGGAAACCGCTTCTCCGCATGCCGATGCCGGATGGGGATTACATCAGGCGGGTGCTTTCCTACAGCCTCCCCTGGATAGGGTTCTCAAGCTGCAGCTGGGTGCTGTCGATAAGCGGCAGGTATTTTGTGGGCTGGTACCTGGGGGCGGCGCTTACGGGGACATATGTCGCCTCGTACCAGGTGGGCGCGGCGCTGTTCCAGTTCCTGGGCGGGTCTTTCGGCCCGCTGGTTCAGCCGATAATATTTCAGCGCGCCGGGAAAAACGGCGGCTCCTGCGGCGGCGCTATTACCGCCGCGTTCCGCGCGTTCGCCTGGATAAGCCTCCCCGTCCTGTCCGCGTTCATAGTAATGCACGGCTGGCTCGTCAGGTGGCTGGCCGCGCCGGCATATTGGGGAGGGGCGAAGGTGACGGTGTGGATCGGTCTCGGCGTCTATTTCTGGGTCTTGGGAGACAGGGCGAGGGACTCGTTTTTAATCGCCAGGAAGACCGGCGCGATGATGAAGATAAACGCGCTCGCCGCCCTGCTGAACGTAATCCTAAACATCATCCTCGTCCCAAGGGAGGGGATAACCGGGGCGGGCATGGCCCTCTGCCTTTCATATCTCGTTTATATGATACTCATGATCCGGTTCGGGCTCCGGGCGAGCGAGTGGAAATTTCCGGCTGGTTCGTTCCTCGCGGCTGGCGCAGTGTCCGCCGCCGCCGCGATCTTCGCCGAGATTGTCCACCGCGCGGTTATCGACGGGAAGTTCGGCATACCTTCCGCGCCCCTGGTTGCGATGTCATTTATTCTCGCACTGGCAATAAGCGCCTGGCTGTGCAGGCCGCTCCTCAAGAAAGACATAGGGACGATGAATCGGATTTAAGGGAGGGATCGCGGTGAACGGCAGGAACATATTAACTGGATTCGGGACGGCTGCTGCGGCGATATTCCTGGCTATTTATATTATTTCAGGCCGGAGGTGCGACGCCCTGTCCATCCCGGTGGTAACATCGGTCGTCGTATTGTTTTTCCTGTCCTCGCTTATTCTGTTTTCGTTCAGGAAAGACGACAACGCCCTGTTTTCTCCAATAGCCATGGCCGGGCTTGGAATATTGCTCTACTTCCTGTTTCCCGTGATAGATCTGCTGCTGTTCCCCGGACAGGGGAAAGACCTGCACCTGTTGTATTACGGGAACCTGACGGGCGGCGACGAGCCGGTCGTTTTGAAGAGCATTCTGCTTATGATACTGGGGCTTGTCTTTTTCTATCTCGGATATGTAATGAGCCTGGGAGATGCCTTGAGCCGGACGTATCTGGTGCCTCCGGCGCAAATATCATATAAAAAACTGCTGCCGGTCATGTGGCTTTACCTGGCCTTCTTTGCGGCTGTCGCCCTTGTGCTCCTTCACAACGTCGGCGGCCTGTATAACCTGCTTGCTACGCCGAGAGGAGACAGGCTGTTCCTTTTCGCAAAGGCCAGGGTTTCATCCTTTATGATTAATTATATTTTCATCGTCGTCTTCATAGTTTATTTCTACCACTCCAACACCATGACCATGGGCTCTTTTTTCCTTTTTATTTTCACGTTGATTGCAGTCATCGTTTTTTTCAACATATATAACGCCTCGAGGCGCGATACGATTTTTATCGTCATGTCCCTGGTTATTTATCATAACCTCGCCGTAAAAAAGATAAGATTCAAAACGGTCGCGCTGCTCACTGCCGCAATGCTCGCCTTCTCGATTTTCATGGTCTCGGCTAGAAACTATCTCCAGGATCCGGACGTCAAGACCTCGTTTGCCAGTTCAATGGCGGATATAACGTCTTCCGAGAGCGTCCACGACAAGCTGGCCGTTTCGATGGACTACCCCTACGTCTACGACGCCCTTCTGAACATAATCTCCGCCGTCCCGGAAAGGGTGCCTTATCTTTACGGAGAGACCTTTTTGAAGTTTGTCTATTTTCCGATACCGAGGTTTATCTGGCCGAAAAAGCCGGAGACCGCGGCGCGGATTATCGTGAAGAAATTCTACCCGCAGCTCTACTCTACGGGAATGAGCATAAGCGCAAGTCCCGTCGGGGAGGGATATTTTAATTTCGGCGCGCTTGGCGTCGCCGGGATAATGTTTTTTCTTGGGATATTTGCAAGATCCCTGAAAACATATTACACGACAAATAAAAATAACAAGGGAGCGGTGCTCCTTTACGCCGCCGTTTTACCCGGCCTGTTTGAATATTTCAGAGGATATTTTTTTGAGACCACGCTCTATTACACGGTTGCCGTATTGCTGCTTTCATTTGCCTTGTTCCTTTCAAGAGGAAAAGCGGCTGAGGCGGGCGCAGAGGCTGCCGTGCCGGAAAGGACGTGAAGGGGTTGAAGATACTGCTCCTTACAAACATGTTCACGCCCTACTGGGTGCCGCTCTTGAATGAAATATCCAGGATAGCGGGAGAGCGTGGGTGGCAGTTCCGGGCGGCGGCCATCTCCGGCGTGGAGAGCAACCGGGATTGGCGGCTTGAGGCGGATAAATTCGGATTCGACGCCGCAGTAATCCGGGGCCTGGACGGGAAGACGACCGAAAGAGGCCTGACCGTGCGTCTTAACTGGGGGGTGTTCAGGGAACTGTCCGGGTATAACCCCGACGTGATAGTCACGTCCGGTTATGATTCCATAGCCTATTGGCAGGCCTTTTTCTATGCCAGGGCGACGGGCAGGAAATTCGTCCTCAGAAGCGGCACGACCATGATGAGCACGAAGAGCGTCAGGGGTATAAGAGGGCTTATGAAGCGGATCCTGGTAAAAGGCTCGGACGGTTTTATAGCCTACGGCACGAGGGCGAAGGAATACCTGGAACGCATCGGCGCCGACAGCAGCCGGATAAACATATGCATAAATACCGTGGACATGGAGTATTTCCGCGAGAGGGCGGGACTCGGCAGGGCCTGCAAGGATTTCCCGGAGAGGCGAGGCGGGTATCCCGAATTTCTCATGCTTTATTCTGGACAACTGATAAGGCGGAAGGGATTGTCCCGCGTGCTGGCGGCCATCGACCGGCTTCAGGACCCGGAGGTCGGCCTGATTGTCGTGGGTTCCGGGCCGCAGGAGGCCGAGCTGAAGCGGTTCTGCGAGCGCAGAGGTCTCAATGTATATTTCGAGGGTTTTAAACAGCAGGACGGCCTAGCCGAATACTATGCGCTCGCGGATGCGCTCGTCCTTCCGTCGATAGACGAAGTCTGGGGCCTTGTCGTGAACGAGGCGCTTGCGGCGGGGCAGTACGTGCTCTGTTCAAAGTATGCCGGCGCCGGGCACGACCTCATAAGGCCGGGCTGGAGCGGCGAACTCTTCGACCCTGACGACATAGATGCGCTCGCCTATGCGATAAGGCGCCTGAAAGAGAACGCGGCAGACGTCAGAGAAAGGCGGGAGGAAATCAGCAGGCAGGCAGTCAGGGAATTCGGCATCGAAAGATCCGCGCGGGCGTTTATCGAGACCTTCGAGTCGGTCCGGGGCGGGTTATGAGAATATTAATGGTCAATACGGAATATTCGCGCGGAGGGGCGGCGCAGACGGCTTGCAGACTGAATGCGGCAGTCAACGCCCGCGGCGTGTCCAGCGTCATCGCCTACGGAAGAGGCAGGAAGGCCACGGATGCAAATTCCTACTGTTTCGGCATGCTTCCGGAGGTTTACCTGCATGCCTTTCTCGCGCGGGCCGCGGGCATTCATGGGTATGGAAGCTTTATATCCACAAAGAGGCTCGAAAACTACATCCGGAGAAACGGTTTCGACGTAATGCACCTGCATAACCTGCACGGATATTATATTGATTTGAGTTTCATACGGCACTTGAAAGAAATTAATAAGCCCGTGGTCTGGACGCTTCACGACGGCTGGCCGGTAACCGGGAGGTGCCCATACCTCTCCGATTGCGAAAGATGGAAAGTCGGCTGCGGGGAATGCCCCGACCTTGGCGCCTATCCCGGGAGCTGGTTTCTGGATACGTCTTTGTTGATGCACCGAATCAAGGGGAAGCTTTTCTGCAACGGCTGGCGCCCTCTGCTTGTCTCGCCCTCGAAATGGCTCGCAAAGAGCATAAAGGAATCCTGCCTGGGCGGACTGCGCATAGAGATAATACCCAACGGTGTCGATACCGCCGCATTCAGACCCGCGGACAAAAACGCCGCAAGAGCGAAACTTGGCATACCCGCAGACAGGAAAGTTGCGCTCCTGATGGCAGCGAACCTGAAAGACCGCCGGAAGGGGGCGGGTCATTTCTTCGACGCGCTCAAGTATATAGACAACGACGGTCTTACCGTCCTGCTTGCGGGCGGCGGGATGGCGATAGACGATGCGATGGCGGGGAAATACGATATACGGCAGACGGGGTTCGTTTCCGGCGCGGGAGCGCTCGCGGACTTGTACAACGCTGCGGACGTGTTCTGCGTTACGTATCTGAACGACAACTTCCCGAACACCGTGCTTGAGGCCATGTCCTGCGGCACGCCCGTCGCCGGCTTCGATTCGGGCGGGGTCTCGGAGCAGGTTACGGAAGGATGCGGCATACTCGTGCCGCCGCGGGACGCGGAGGCGCTTGGCGGGGCGATAGGCAGGCTTCTTGGGGACGAGGCCCTGCGCGCGGCATATGGCGCCGCCGCAAGGAAGAAGGCCGTCGGCGAATACGGCATGGACAAATTCGCAGGCCGTTATATCAGTCTTTACAACGAACTCATGCAGGACCATCCGGAGCAGGCGTGAGAATATCGGTAATCACCGTTTCCTACAACTCCGCCGCGACTATCGAGGACACCATAAAAAGCGTCGCGGGCCAGACATGCAGGGACGTGGAATATATAGTCGTCGACGGCGGCTCGACCGACGGCACTGCGGAAATAATAAAAAGATACGAAGGCAGAATCTCCAGGTGGGTAAGCGAGAAGGACGGCGGGATATACGACGCGATGAACAAGGGCATAAAGATGGCTACCGGAGACGTTGTCGGCATTCTGAATTCGGATGACGTATACGCGGGCGCAAACGTGCTTGCCTCGGTCGCGGAGGTATTCAAAGACGGAGGCAACTGCTGCTACTCGGACCTGACCTATGTCAGCCGGGACATGAAGGACGTTGTCAGGTACTGGAAATCGGGAGAATACAGGCCGGGCAGATTCCGTAACGGCTGGCACCCGCCGCACCCGTCGTTTTTCGTAAGGCGGGAAATATACGACCGGTACGGAGTATTCAACCGGGATTTTAAAATAGCAGCCGATTACGAGCTCATGCTGCGGTTCATGGAGCGCCACAAG
>JAJYGS010000088.1 GCA_021785055.1 Nitrospirota bacterium
ATCAGGCGGACAACCCGAGGGAGAGCAGGCACGTAACCCCCTGGTCGCCGAACCTTACTTAAGGAGATTTCAAATTGGCAAAAGTAAAGTTTGAGGTCCCGGAACTGACCGGTGAGATAACGATACCCGGCCTGAAGGAAGACGCCGCGGCGTCTTCCAGAAGCCAGAACGCTCCGGCAAAGGACATGATCGACCTGGGCTTTCCTACGGAGCTTGTCCCGGACTGGAAAGAGAAGGCGATCGCCAAGTTCGACGAGCTTCTCAAAAAATATCGCTCCCTCAAGGTCTTCATGGACATCTGCGTCAAGTGCGGCTCGTGCACGGACAAGTGCCACTTCTACCTCGGCACCAAAGACCCGCGCAACATGCCGGTGGCGAGGGCGGAGCTTCTCCGGAAGGTCTATCGCCGCTACTTCACAACAGCCGGCAAAGTATTGGGTAAGCTGGCCGAGGCGGAGGACCTGACAAAGGAAGTCCTGGAAGAGTGGTATACCTACTTCTACCAGTGTTCCGAGTGCAGGCGCTGCTCGGTATTCTGCCCGTACGGCATAGATACCGCCGAGATAACGATGGCCACAAGGGAGATGATGGACGTCGTCGGCGTCGGCGCCAAATATCCTCTCCAGACCATAAACAAGGCCATCACCGTAGGCAACAACCTCGGCATGCCCGGCCCGGCCATCCGCAGCACGCTCGACTTCATGGAGGAGGACGTCAAGGAGCAGACCGGCGTCCCGGTGAAGTTCCCGATGGACGTAAAGGGAGCGGACGTTCTGCTCGTAACTCCTTCGGCTGATTTCTTCGCCACGCCGCACGTCGAGTCGCTTGCAGGCTACGCTAAGGTATTCCACCAGGCGGGGATTTCCTGGACGCTCTCGTCATATGCTTCCGAGGCCGGCAATTTCGGCATGTTCAACGGAAACTACGAGCATATGCGCAAGATAGCCAGCAGGATAAAGGTGGCCATACAAGAGCTGAAGCCCAAGAGGCTGATTCACGGCGAGTGCGGCCATGCCTGGCGCGCAGCCTACAGCTTCTGGAACACCCTTATCGGGCCGTTCGACAAGCTTGGGCTGGATCCGAGGTATCCCGCGCCGCAGCATATCTGCGAGTTCACGTACGACCTTATAAACAGGGGGGCGCTCAAGCTCGACAAAACGGCCAACGACGATTTCGTCGTCACATTCCACGACTCCTGCAACGTGGCCCGCGCGTCGAGGATGGGTAATAGCCCCGGAGGACAGTTCGAGATACCCAGGGCGATAATCAGAGCCTCGTGCAACAAGTTCGTCGATATGCACCCGGACACCATCCGCGAAAAGACTTTCTGCTGCGGAGCCGGAGGAGGGCTGCTCGCCGACGAGATAATCGACCTTCGCATCAAGGGCGTCATGCCGAGAATGCAGGCGTATAAAGCCGTCAAGGACAGCCACGGAGCAAACTTCTTCGCGCTCATCTGCGCAATATGCAAGGCACAGTTCACGAAGGTCTTCCCGTATTACGGGTATGAGATGGAGGAAGTCGGCGGAGTGCACCAGCTCGTGAGCCGCGCGATTGTTCTCGGCGGGAAGGAGGGGATATAAATGAGAAAACCAATCCTTCTCCTTTTGTTCATATCCCTTCTGGCCGTTTTCGCCGTCGGCTGCTCCAACGAGCGCGTCGCCAAGCCGGAGCTCAAGGGCACGGGGCCGCTTGCGCTCAGGCTTCCTCCGGGAATACTCTCCCCGGAATACCACCAGCCCGTAGATTACTGGAAAGACCACCACATGGACATCCTTAAAAGAGGCGACTACAACAAGCACGAGTGCATGCTCTGCCACGATGTGAACACCTCGTGCAACAACTGCCATGATTATGTAGGCGTCGCAAAGGTCGAAGGTTACGAATAAAGGGGGAGCTCAAATCATGGAAGAAAACAAAAACACCGCTAAAGAAGGCGCCGCCCCGGTGCCCGAAGAGCACCACGGTGGGAAATTCATGGCCGGAAGGCGGGCTTTCCTGGGCGCTTTCGCCGGATGCGTAGGCGCGTTGGGCGCGGGCCTTGTCGGGGTTCCGCTGCTGGCCTCATTTACGCCCGTCCAGAGAGGCAAGCCGGAACCCGCGATAATGAACCTTGGGGATATACCCGTCGGGAGTTCCGAGCAGGGCGTTTACGCCGGATATTCGTTCATAGTCTTCAACAGGAAGAGCGGAATAGAGTGCATATCCCTTAAGTGCACCCACTTGGGCTGCACGGTAAAATGGGAACCGGCCAAGAAGATTTTCAAGTGCCCCTGCCATGACGGCTGGTACGACGAGCACGGGATAAACAAAGGCGGTCCACCTCCCGCGCCTCTCGAGAAGCTCGATTACAAGATTGCCGGCGACAAATTGATAGTCGGAGGTGCATAGGATGAGCAAGGTGATTGAATGGATCGATTCCCGCACGGGGATCTCCGAGCTGCTGGACGACGAGGTATTTTCCAAGAAGGCCCCGACGATTAAAAAGTGGTATGAGTTCTTCGGCTGCTTCGGCGGGATGTCCCTGATACTTTTTATAATCCAGGTGCTCACGGGCACGTTTCTCCTCATCTACTACACGCCCTCGCCGAAGGAGGCCTTCTCCAGCGTCGTATTCATAGACAACGGCGTCTATTTCGGCTGGCTCTTCAGACGTCTGCACGCCATAGGCGCCAACGTCATGATCCTCCTCGTGATGATACACATGCTGAAAGTGATAATGACCGGGGCGTACAAGGCCCCCAGGGAGTTCCACTGGATATCCGGCTTCCTTCTCCTTATGCTCACGATGATGATGGGAATCTCCGGCTATCTGCTTCCCTGGACGCAGCTCTCCTACTGGGCGGTCACGGTGCTCACGACCTCGTTCTCCGTCGTGCCCGTCGTCGGGCCGGTAATGATGAAGGTGATACGCGGCGCGGACGCAGTCTCCGGCGCAACTCTCGGCAGGTTCTTCGCACTGCACCTTGCGCTCCCGGTAGTCATGTCGCTTCTCATGGCCTTCCATTTCATGATGATAAGAAGGTCCGGCATTCAGGAGCAGTTATAAGACCCGGAGACTGGAAACCGAGCAGGTTTAAAGACTGGACTGCAAGTTAATAGAGAGGATGGGAGAATGAAATACAACAAGGACAACTGGAAAGGCGAGCTCGAACCTTTCTGGCCGAACGACGTCATCGACAAAGGCATAATAGCCTCCATCGTCATCGGCCTCTTCTTCCTGATTGCCTTTTTTATTCCAAAGCTTTTTCTGCCGCCGGAGGTGCCTGCGGATCCGACAAATACCCCGCTCGGCGTGAAGCCGGAGTGGTATTTCCTCGCGGCGTACCAGACGCTTAAACTCTTCCCGACGAAGATATTCGGAGATGCGGCGGAGTTGATGGGGATGGGGGTGCAGGTGATAGCCATAACGGCTATTTTCTTCCTGCCGTTCCTGGATAGGGGGTCGGAGAAAAGCTGGAAAAGGCGGCCCATGTTCAGAAAGGCTGTTATCGCCGGTGTGATAATTTTCGTTGGCCTCACCATCTGGGGACACCTATCTTAAATAAAAGGAGCATAACGTGACAGGGAGAGTAAGAGAAATTTTATTCATAGCGGCTCTCGTCGTGCTGTGCGTCCCCGCTTACGCGGCGGCGAAAGACAACTACTGCGCCGAGTGCCATACCGCGGGCGAGATTGCTTCCTTCGGGAGCCTGATGAAATGGGACAGGAGCATATACCAGCAGCAGAAGGATACGCTCTGCCCCGGACTTTTCGAGATCAAGAAGGAGCAGTATTTCACGGAAAGCAGACTCCTGAAATACAACCAGTTCCTTAGCGAACTCGACGAGCAGACCATGAGATACCCGGAATACATGCGGGCGGACCTGGTCAAATACAATATACAGTACGCGGACCTGAGGGCGAAGGGTGTGGATTCGATAGATTCCTTCGCGGGGCCGAACCTGAAAATTAAAAAGGGTATGGGAGAAATCTACGAGAAGATAAACAAGCTCCGCGACGACTATAAACTGGAAAAGGTAATAGGGTTTGGTCTGCTCGCGGTGATGATAGTCTCCCTGCTTTTCTTCCTGGGGCTTAAGAAAACCGTAAAGGAATAAGAGGTCTAAGGATGCTCAAAAGAATATTCGCAATAACGTGTGCTGTCGCGCTGCTGGCCTTTCTTTCCTCCTGTTCTGAGTATAATGGACAAAAGGAGGGCAGCTCGGCAGACCCCAAAGCGGTGGCCGCCGCCGTCGCGCAGGCAAGCAAAACCGCGGACGCCCTGGACAACACGAACCTCAAGGCGTTCGAGCTTGGAAAGCTTGGGATGGCAATGGCGGAGCAGGGAGTCGCCGGCGCGTCCGATACCCTCGACCAGGCCCTGAAGCTTGCTGCCGGCGTACGGGCGCAGTCGAACCAGACTTATGCGGCGGGGTTGCGCCAGATGTCGAGCGACTGGACGCCGAAAGACCACGAGGCTATCGACCCCCTGATTGAAAGGATTACAAACGACTCCACCCGCGTCTGGGTAATACGCTCCATTGCCGAAGGTATAGCGAAGCTCGACAAGGCTAAGGCGATTGGAATCCTTAACCAGGCGGCGCAGGACGCAGAGTCCATACCGGACCCGAAATACCGGGACCTCGACCTTCGCGGAGTTTCCGCGGCGCTTGCGGAGCTTGATTTCAAGGCGGGCGTGGATGCCGCCGCGAAGATCTCCGACCCAAGGATAAGGGCCTGGGCATACATGGAGATGGGCAAGACGGCGAAGGCGAATGGAGGCGATGCGGCCTCCGCGTTCAGCGCCGCGGGCGATGCGGCCCAGGCCGTGCTGAACATGGAACCCGCGAGCGACCTCATCACCGATTCTACTCCTCCCGAAGTAAAGGCGGCAGTCCTCGCAAAGGAAAAAGGGGATCTGATGGCGTATTCCGCCAGGGTGCTCGCCAATGCCGCCCTCGCGCTGAAGGCTTCCGATACTGTGAAATCCCAAGCGATGTTTTCGAGGGCGGAGGAAATAGCGTCCTCAATAAAGCAGCCGTACGCCAGGTCTTATGCTATGAGCGACGTCGCAATGGCCCTTTCCGGCGCGAATGCAGCCGATGCGAATGCCTATGCATCGAAGATAGAGCATAACGACGCGAAGTTCGCGGCCATGATGAAGGCCGCCACCGTCGGCGGAAGCTGTAATGCCGCGGACATATCCGGCGTTATCGAGACCGCCCAGGCTATATCCGACCCGTACGACCGGGCGAAGGCGCTTGAACTTACGGCGGATTCGCTGGTCGGTTCCGACCCCGAAAAGGCCGGGGAACTGGCCGGAGACGAGAAATATCCGGCCATAAAGGACGCGATATATGCGTCGCTTGCGGCTGCCGCTTCAAAGGACGGAGACAAGGCGTTCAAGAAAGAATTCGACGAGATCGACGTGCCGAGGTTCGCAAGCGACGAAGCGGTTTACGAGCAGGCGCGCGCGTTTTACGGCGCCGCAAAGCTCAAGGAGCAGACCGACCCCGCCGCCGCCATAAAGCTTTACAAAAGGGCCGCGTCCGCAGCCGCCGCGGCGAAGAGCGATGCGCTTCAGTGGAAGATAGCGGTTGCGCTTTGCAGGCTGGATCCGAACCAGTTCGTCTCTTCCGCGGCGAAGCTGGAAGGCGACGACGATATGAAGGCCGGCTACCTCTCCGAGATTGCGGCGGATTTTTCGGCCAAAGGCGATTACCGCTCCCCGATGGTCTGGGACATGGCGGTGAAGTCCGCCTCGTCCGTGAGCGACAATGCCGCCTCTGCCGACCGGCTTGCAAAGATTGCCTCCGCCTGCGCGAAATACGACAAGACCAGGGCCGCCGATATATTCAACAAGGCCCTTCAAAAGGCCGGTAAGATAGGCGCGACGGAAAGTTAAGACCGGGGCATGGGGCCTGTGCCGTTTTAGAAGCAGGGGCCTGTCGTTTTAGAAGCATGGGATGCCGTTTTAGAGAAGCGGCTTTTTGTGGAATACGTGAGGACCGGGTTTCAACGCAATTTATACCGGAAAGAACATCTTAGAGGAGGGGGAAATGAAAATAGGCGTAATGATACAGGAAGGCCCGTCGTATAACCATGAGGCCTCCGATACCGCCTACAAATTTATCGAAGCTGCAATGGCCAAGGGCCACACCATCCAGGGCGTCTTTCTCTATGACGACGCGGTGACGAACGTCGCCAGGCACATGGAGCCGCCCCAGGACGACAGGCATATCGCAAGGCGGTGGTCGGAGCTTGGCGCCAAGGGCGTGGACATAGTCGTCTGCGTGGCGGCGGCAAAGAGGCGCGGGATGAAACCGGAACTTATAGTAGACAATACCAGAATATCCGGCCTGGGCCAGCTTAGCGAGATATGCACCGAGGCGGAGCGAGTAGTCACCTTCGGAGACTAAGAGGAAAGGAGATTTAAAAAGTGGCAAAGATAATGTTTGTTAACAGGAACGCCCCGCACGGGACGATATACGCCTGGGAAGGGTTGGAAGTCGTTCTCATCTTCGGCGCATACGAAAACGAACTCTCCGCCGTATACATGGACGACGCCGTTTTCTCCCTCAAAAAAGGGCAGGATACCTCGGCCCTCGGCATAAAAGGATTTCTCCAGACCCTGCCGGTGCTTGAGGACTACGGCTGCGAGAAAATATACGTGGACAAGGAATCCATGGAAAAACGCGGCCTGAAGACGGATGATTTCGCCATACCGGTCGAGGTGATGGATTCGGCGGGCATAGGTAAAATAATGGAAGAGCAGGACGTGATCCTGCCGTTCTAATACAGGAGGCTTTCAAGGTGCTTCACATAGTAAACAAATCTCCGTACATGAAAAGCAGCCTGGAGAGCTGCATCCGGGTAGCGCAGAAGAACGACCCTATACTGCTGATTGAGGACGCGGTTCTTGGCGCCGCCGCAGGAGGCGGGGTCGAAAGCCTTGTCCAGGGCGCTTTGAAGAACCATCCCGTCTACGCGCTTGGCGCGGACATTTCCGCGAGAGGCCTGAGCAGTCTGACCCCCGGCGTGAAAGTAATCGACTACGCCGATTTTGTCGATCTTGTCGAGCAGCACAAGCCGATGACCTGGCTTTAATAAACATGGACAGGGAAATCCTGTCGGAGCTCCTGCTTGCCCGGAAATATCAGGAAGCGATGGACCTGGTTAAAAAAAGACATAGAAACCTGCGCATTCTGCTCGGTCTTTTATATTCCGAGGAGGAGCTTGTCAGATGGAGGGCCGTGACGCTGCTTGGGCTGGTTGCGGCTGAGGGCCGGACAGACCTCGCGCCGGCGGTGAGACGGCTTCTATGGTTCCTCAACGAGGAATCGAGCACCGTAGGCTGGTGTTCCGCCCAGGCCATCGCAGAGATATACAGAAATAATCCGGGCATGGCCAGGGACGCCATACGGGCGGTTCTCCACCTTTCCGATGACGAGGAAGTTTCCCTTCCTGCAAACAGGAATACGCCGATACTTGCGGGTTCCATCTGGGCAATCGGGGCGCTTGCGGACAGCGAGCCGGCGCTGGTTTCGGAGATGGGGCCGGCGCTGGTTAAGTTCCTTGAAGACCCGGAGCCTGCGATAAGAGGCTTTTCCGCATGGGCGCTCGGCAGGATGCGTTTCGGGGCGGCGAAAAAGGGTCTTGAGGCGCTCTTGGAAGACGACTCTTTGATAAACATTTATGAAGCCGATATTCTGAAAAAAGTCACCATTGCGCGCGCCGCGGCTGACGCGCTTGAAAATATTCGGAAAAACGACGAATGAAGGAGGTGAGGAATAGCCCGGTTCGGATTTTTTTAGTTCTGTTTAATAACCAGAAAAGGAGAAAGTAGATGTCAGATACCCCATTGATTGACCAGCTTGAAACCGGCCCCTGGCCGAGCTTCATCAAGGACATTAAGAGGATGGCCGCGAAGAACGCCATGTGCAAAGACCTCCTCGGTCTCCTCGAGAAGTCCTATAAGGACAAGAGGACGCACTGGAAGCATGGCGGCATAGTCGGCGTCCGCGGTTACGGCGGCGGCATCATAGGCCGTTATTCGGACTGCCCTGAGGAGTTCCCGAACGTCTCCCACTTCCACACGGTCCGCGTTAACCAGCCATCCGCGTGGTTCTACAACACGTCGTCTCTTCGCTACCTCTGCGACCTCTGGGAGAAGCACGGTTCCGGCCTTACGAACATGCACGGCTCGACCGGCGACATGGTCATGCTCGGCACAAAGACGGACCAGTTGGAAGACATATTCACAGACCTCTCCGAGCACGGCTGGGACCTGGGCGGCTCCGGCTCGGACGTCCGCACCCCGTCATGCTGCAACGGCATGGCCCGCTGCGAGTTCGCCTGCTACGACACCATGGACTTATGCTACAACCTGACGAACGAGTACCAGGACGAGCTTCACAGGCCCGCGTTCCCGTACAAGTTCAAGTTCAAGATGTCGGGCTGCCCGAATGACTGCGTCGCCTCGATAGCCCGCTCCGACTGCTCCATTATCGGCACATGGAGGGACGACATCCAGCAGGACAACGCCGCCGTCGCGGAATATGCCAAGGGCGGCAAGGTTGACATAGCGAAGGACGTCGTGGGCAAATGCCCCACGGGGTGCATGTCCTGGGACGGAACCAAGCTCTCCATAGACAACAAGAACTGCAACCGCTGCATGCACTGCATAAACGTCATGCCCAAGGCGCTCCGCCCCGGCAAGGACAAGGGCGCGATGGTGCTTCTCGGCGCCAAGGCCCCGATAGTCCAGGGCGCGCTGCTGGCATCCGTTTTAGTGCCCTTCATAAAGATGGAGCCCCCTTACGACGAGTTCAAGGAGCTTATCGCGAAGATATGGGAGTTCTGGGATGAGCACGGCGAGAACAGGGAGCGCATAGGCGAGATGATCGTGCGCATCGGCAAGGGCAACTTTGTCGAGGAAATCGGTCTGGAGCCGGTCCCGTCCATGATAAAGGAGCCGAGGTCCAACCCGTACATCTTCTACGAAGAGTATTTCGACGAGGAATAAGGGTGCGGGACGGGCGGAAGAATGCCGCCCCTGCAAGATTTAACGGTTAACGCCTTATTGTAAACAGGTTGACGAATAAATAAAACGGAGGGATTGAAAAAATGGCAGCTCCGAAGAGAAAGACAGACATAGGGCCACCCCATTACGAACAGATGCTCCACCCGATGGTGAAGGCGAACTACGGAAAGTGGAAGTATCACGAGAAAGTAAAGCCGGGCGTGCTGATGCACGTCTCGGAGACCGGCGACAAGCTTTATACCGTCCGCGCTGCGTCATCCAGGCTTATCAGCATCGAGAAAATACGCGATTACTGTAACCTGGCCGACAAGTACTGCGACGGCTACTTGAGGTTCACCAGCCGCAACAACGTCGAGTTCATGACGGACAAGGAGGCCAACGTCCAGCCGATCATCGACGAACTTGCGAAGCAGAGTATTCCCGTCGGCGGCACCGGCAACAGCATCTCCAACATCGTCCATACCCAGGGCTGGGTACACTGCCACAGCTCCGCGACGGACGCCTCCGGAGTCGTGAAGGCCACCATGGACGAGCTTATCGACTACTTCACGTCCATGACGCTTCCCGCGCACCTGAGGATAGCGGTCGCATGCTGCCTCAACATGTGCGGCGCGGTTCACTGTTCGGATATAGCTATCCTGGGCATCCACAGGACCCCGCCGACCATCGACCACGAAAAGCTCGGCAACATGTGCGAGATTCCGTCCACCGTGTCCTCGTGCCCGAAGGCCGCAATACGCCCGAAGGTGGTCGCCGGCAAGAAGACGGTCGAGGTGGTGGAAGACCTCTGCATGTACTGCGGCAACTGCTACACGGTCTGCCCGGCGATGCC
>JAJYGS010000177.1 GCA_021785055.1 Nitrospirota bacterium
GGTCGTCCCTTCTCCCACCGGGAGAGGGGCAGGGGGTGAGGGTTCTTTTGCTCCTTGGGAGAGGGGCAGGGGGTAAGGGTTCTTTTGCTCCTTGGGAGAGGGGCAGGGGGTAAGGGTTCTTTTGCTCCTCGGGAGAGGGGCAGGGGGTGAGGGATTCCACCGGGCGCGATGACTTGCGCCCCAGCGTTAATACGCGTAGAGCCTGCCGTACGGCCTGGAGGACTTCGGATATATCTTGATGAACTTCTCCTTCATCAGTCTGTCGTAGTCGTGGCCGGTGTCCTTGCAGTATTCCTTCAGATATGCGGAGAGCTCGGCCATCTCTTCTTCGTTCGGTTCGAGGATGCCCACTTCCGCGCCGCAGTCCCTGGGGTCTACAAAGCCCCGGACATACATCACGCCTCCGTGCATGCCGGTGCCCAGGTAGCTCCCGGCAATCGGCTCGCCCTTTTTCCGGCCAATGCCGAGCAGGACGAGAAGCCCGCCCGCCATGTACTCCCCGAAGAAGTCTCCGGCGGTGCCGCCCGCGATGATGACGGGGATTTGCGATTTGAAGCCCTTCATGTGGATGCCGACTCTGTAGCCGACGTCGCCCTTGATATAGAGCTTGCCGCCGCGCATGCCGTAGCCCAGGACGTCGCCCGCATTGCCGTTGATTATGATCTTGCCGTCGTTCATCGTGTTGGCCACGCCGTCCTGGGCGTTGCCGTTGACGATAAGCGTGGGGCCGTCCATGAAGGCGGCTAAGTCGTTGCCCGGCACGCCGTTTATGGTAATCCTGGCCTTGCCCCTGAGGCCGTCGGCGATATAGCGCTGGCCGTTGACGTTATCCAGGACGACATCCGCCGCCCCTTTTTTTATCTCCTCGCGCACCCGCTCGTTAAGCTGTCTGTAATAAATACCCTTGGCGTCAATAGTCATCTCAGATACTCCGCGAATAATTGCTTTTTGTAGCTGCCCGATTTATCAGGCGCCCTTAAAACCGCCCCATGAATGGGGCAGCTACATCGATTCACAAGAATGACATACTTCCTTTACCCCTCGCCCTACGGGAGAGGGGCAGGGGGTGAGGGCTTACCGTCCCGCCGGCTTCACGCCGAGAATATCGAGCGTCTGGGCGTCCAGACCCACGCCACGGAGCCTCTCGCGGCTCCCGCGCAGGCTCTCCACGGAGTTCACTCCAAGCGCGCCCAGGAACTCCTTAATCTCGTGGCCCCAGGCCCTGAGCAGGTTATTGAGCCGCATCGCGCCCCACTCCGGGTCGAGCCTTCTGGTCAGCTCCGGCTTCTGCGTGCAGATGCCCCAGGCGCAGTTGCCCGTGTAGCACTTCTGGCAGAGCGAGCACCCAAGCGCAAGGAGCGCCGCCGTGCCTATCGCGCAGGCGTCCGCGCCGAGCGCAATGGCCTTCACGGCGTCGGCGGAGGAGCGGATACCGCCCGCCGCGACGATGGACGCCTGGTTCCTGATGCCTTCCTGCCTGAGCCTGTCGTCCACGGCGGCGAGCGCGAGCTCGATGGGTATGCCGACGTGGTCGCGTATCTGCGTAGGGGCCGCGCCCGTGCCGCCCTTGAAGCCGTCTAAGTATACGATGTCCGCGCCGGCCCGGACTATGCCGGTGGCGATGGCGGCGACGTTATGGACGCAGGCGATCTTCACGGATACGGGCTTGTAGCCCGTCGCCTCCTTGATGGCGTAAATCAGCTGGCGGAGGTCTTCTATCGAATAAATGTCGTGGTGCGGCGCGGGCGAGAGGGCGTCCGTACCGACGGGTATCATCCTCGTGCGGGAGATCTCCGCGCCGATCTTCTCGCCGGGGAGGTGTCCGCCGATGCCGGGCTTCGCGCCCTGGCCAATCTTTATCTCCACTGCGACTCCGGCGTTTAAATACTCGCTGTGGACGCCGAAACGTCCGGATGCGCACTGCACAATCGTCCAGGGGCCGTAGTCGTAGAGCTCCTCGTGAAGCCCGCCCTCGCCGGTGCCGTAGACCGTTCCGGACTCCTTCGCGGCCATCGCCAGGGCCTTGTGGGCGTTAAGCGAGATGGCCCCGAAGGACATCGGCGCGAAAATAATGGGTATCTCAAGCTTTATGTTCGGCGGGAGCTTCTCCTTGAGCCTGGGCTTGCCGCCGATCATCTCCATTTCGAGCTTGTCCGGCTTCCTGCCAAGGAAGGTGCGAAGCTCCATCGGCTCACGGAGCGGGTCTATGGAGGGGTTTGTGACCTGGCAGGCGTCCACGACAAGGTGGTCGAAGATTATCGGATAGGGCTGGTCGTTGCCCATGCCGGTGAGGAGCACTCCGCCCGTCTCCGCCTGCTTCCAGACGTTCTTCCTTATCGAAAGAGGCCAGTTGGGGTGGTCACGGTAGACGTTCGGGGACTCGGTTATGGTGATGGCGTCTTCCGGGCACATTACCACGCAGCGGTTGCAGGCGACGCACTTGTTGCTGTCGGGGATTACCCTGTCCGCGAAGCTGTATACGCCGAAGCTGCAGCTCATGAGGCAGCGCTTGCACTTCCTGCACTTTTCCTGGTCGATCTTAACCCGGAACTCCGGGGGCATTGTCCTGTTCACCAAAACCCTCCATGCGGAAAAAAGATTGTCATTCCGAGCGAAGCCGAGGAATCTACAGTTGATTTTTATCCTTTAAAGTCAACTGCGGGTCCCTCCACTACGGTCGGGACGACAATTAGCCAGCCGCCTTAATCTACGATGCCTTTTCCCATTTCCACCGCCACAGGCTGTCCGGCCCTTGGCGCCCAGACCTCCTTCGGGTCGGGGCATATCTCGCGTATCGCGGATTCCTCGCTCGCCATGTAGACCGTCTTGCCCTTCGTGGCGGCGACGAACGGCCTGAGCTTTATCCTGTCGTTCATGCCGATCAGCCCCTTGCCGTGCCCGAAGAGTATCGCGAACGGGCCGTTTAAGAGCGCCGGGCCGTAGACCATCCTTATCGCCTCGCAGGCCTCCCTGTCGGCCTCCTCCATCCTGTCGATGTCCTTCCAGAACGGCGCGGCCACGGCCATGCACGCGGCGGAGATGGGCAGGCCCTGGCGCCGGACAAGCAGGTCGAACACATACGTCACGACCTCGGTGTCCGTAAGGAGCGCAAGTTTGTATCCGAACATCTCAAGGTATCTTTTATTTATGCCGTACGAGGAAATCTCGCCGTTATGGACGATGGACCAGTCCAGCAGCGTGAAGGGATGCGCGCCGCCCCACCAGCCCTGCGTGTTCGTCGGGAAGCGGTTGTGCGCCGTCCAGGTATGGCCTTCGTAGTTTTCCAGCATGAAGAAGTCCGCTATGTCTTCCGGGAAGCCGACGCCCTTGAAGGCGCCCATGTTCTTGCCCGAAGAAAACACGAATGCGTTGTCTATCCTGTCGTTTATGTGCATGACGACGCTGACGATGTAGTCGTCTTCGGTCATGGCCGTGCCTTTACGGCTTCCCTGTTTCACCTTGACGAAATAGCGCCGAAGTAACGGGTGGGACGGTATCTTCTCGGTTACCTTCACGGGGATGTCCTCAGCGAGGTCCACGGCGAGAGCTTTGTCCAGATACGCCTCGGTCTCCTTCATGGCGTCTTCGAAGTCCCGCGTGGGCTTGCCCGGCTCCTCCGTGAACATTATGTGCAGGGCGTAGTGATCCTTGTGTTCAGGGTATATGCCGTAGGCCGCGAACCCGCCGCCCTGTCCGTTGCCCCGGTCGTGCATGAGCGCGACGGACTTCCTTATCACGGAGCCGGAGATGCGCTTGCCGTCCCAGTTTATAATCCCGGACAGGCCGCACCCGGAGATGTCCTTTTCCCACCAGTGGTCCATGTTATAACGCCTCCAAACCCCGCCTTATGTAGGGGCCGGCCCATGTGTCGGCCCTTCTTTATAATTTTGGCCTCTTTGTCTTAAAATCAGGGCCGACACGCGCTTCGCTTGGTGCGGCCCCTACAATTCGGAAAGAAACCCTATTTCTTTATTAATTTCTTCCAGTCTTCCGTACCGGTCTTCGGCGCGTCCTTGAGGCCCAGCTTCTTCCTCTGCGCCTTCGATGGCTCGCCCAGGCGCCCGGTAGCGCTGAACATCTCCATCGCCTTCGCCGTCGCCGGCTGGACATAACCTTTCTCTATCGCCATCTGCTTAAGCTGGTGAAACACCTTCTCCATCCCGTAGCACTGCGGGCAGAGCTCGACGCAGGTATGGCACTCGACGCACCGCCAGATGTCGGGGGATTTCAGAAGCTCGTCGATGTCTTCCGTAACGACCCTCTTCATTATGGAGTGCAGGTTTACCCCTTCCAGCGAAAGCGTCACCGGGCAGTCGTTCGTGCAGGCCGCGCAGTTTATGCAGCGCTCTATCGAGGCTATGTCGAAGGCGTCCTTCGTCTTTGCATGTTTTCCGGTATTCTTTTCCCATTTATTGATGAATGCGGCGGTATCGATTTTGTGTAGTTCCATGCCGATTTCGTCCGGGGAGAATCCCATCGCCAGGGCGAGGAGTTCCTGGTAGGAGATTACCGGGAGGTTATATTTCTCGCCCGTGCGCGCGAGCATGAACTGCTGTGTGTCGTACTGCGAATAGCACGACGGGCAGACGGTGGTGATGGCGTCGGCGTCGAGGCCTTTAAGTTCCTGGAGCTTCCGGCGCATCAGGTCCTGCCCCTCGGATACGTTCCCGACGTTGGAGAGACCCCCGCCGCAGCAGAGCATCTTCGTGGTGTAGTCGATGCTCTTCGCGCCGATGGCAGCGACAAGGGCGTCGAACTTCACGGGGTGGATGGGGTCGTCGAAGTTCAAAACCTTCGCCGGGCGCATCATGTGGCAGCCGTAATGAACGCCGATTCTCATGCCCTTAAGGGGTTTTTTCACGTATGTTGCAATCTTCGCCGGGGAGATTACGTCGTGGAAAAGCTCCAGCATGTGGAGGACCTTCACCTTGCCCTTATAGCTCATGCCTATGGAGGCAAGCTCCTTGTTCACCTTCGCCATGAGAGCAGGGGACTTGTGCAGTTCGGCCTTCGCGCCTTTAAGCGTGCCGTAGCAGCCGTTGCAGGGCGTAACGAGCGGGAGGCCGGTCGCCTCGGCAAGGGCAAGGTTCCGGGCCGCCGTAAGTAGCCAGAGCTCGTCCCCCATGCTCTTTACCAGCTCCTTCTCAGGGCAGCAGGTGAAGCCGTCGAGGTCTACAATATCTATCTCCATACGCCCGGCGGCGAGCCTTGCGGCCTTCTCCTGGAAGGCGAAGCGGGCGGGTATGGTGCAGCCCCAGAAAAAAACGTAGCTTTGCATTTAATGAATCTCCGTATACGCCTCTATTAAGGGCGGATATTGATGCTATAAAAACGCGCATTTAATGTCAAGGGTTTTTTCCGGAAAATGGAAACGCTTACTCTTAGGAATTATAACTGGTATTAAAACGGGAGTCCAGAAGAATTAAATTTGTTTAATAATTTAAAAAACACACAAAAGGGGTTATAATATTTATTGTTATGGCTCCGCAAAGTTTAAAGTCCGCGTTACTTAAGACAGCCGCGATTATCGCCGTTATCCTGGCCGATGCCGGGAGCGCCTGGGCCGTGCAGAGGCATCCCGGAAACGAGGGCTTCGACGCCCACATAATCGCCCATATCTTCCTTATCGCCTCGATGATCTACCTGTTCGCCGTCCTGGGGAAGCCCTCCCTCGGCCTCTCCGGATGGAGGCTCATACGCCTGGCCGCGCTCTTCTTCCTGCTGTGGAACGTGGACGTCCTGATTACGCACCTCACGGGAAAGCTGATGACGCCGAAGGGACATTATTTCCGGGGTTCCTGGATGCTCGTGGAAGACTTGAAAACGGAGCTTTATTACGTTACCCGCCTGATAGAGTATTTCTTCCTTGTGCCGGCCTTTCTCTTCATGGCCCTGGGACTCAGGCGCCTGGAGACGGAACTGAAACGGGAGAAGCAATGACAAGCCTCGAGCCCGTATGGACGATAGACATCGTCGCCAATCTCCTGCTCGTGGGAATATCCGCCTACATGCTCTCCGAGGTCGGCAGGATACGCGCGCTCAGGCCGCACGCGCCTCTGTGGATGTACCTGTACTGGCAGGTCGTGGCACTTTCGGTCTTCGCCCTGTCGCACTCCTTTGCGCATATCGTCCAGCACGTCCTCTCCGAGATGGGCAGGGGCGAGTTATGGGAATATCTGCGGCCCTTCACCGGCGCTGTCAACACCCTGACGTTCGTCGTCATCGGCATACTCGCTTTCCTGTACCGGGACCTGGAATACGTAAGCGAACGGTTCGGCACGCTTGCCGAGGCGAAGAAAGAGCTTGAGCAGTCCATGATAATGCTCAGAGAGTCCTCGAAGCAGATGGAGCATGACGCCGAAGAGATATTCCAGAAGAACCGCGAGCTTACCGCACTTTACAAGATTGCCGTGGAGATTGGCAGGTCGCTTGAGATGGACAAGGTAATGTCGGCGACGATAAGGGAGGTAAAGGACCTCGTCCGGGCGGATTTCCTGGCGGTTTATCTCATGAAGGGCGACAATATGACCTTGCAGGTGAGCGAAGGGCTGCCGGAGGCCGTCCTCGAAAAGGCGTCCACAAGGAGCGCCGGAGAGCCGTGGATAAAAAGAGAAATATTAAACGGCAGGATGTTCTTTGCGCAGGAACGCCAATCCGAAAAATCCGGCAGGATAGACGCGGACCTTAAAAGAGAGGGCATGCAGGCCTGGACGGCGATACCCCTCGCGGCAAAGGGCAAGGTCGTCGGGGCGCTCGCGGTCGGCTCAAGGAATTACGACGGCATAGACCAGCGTCAGATAAACACGCTGATGACGATTGGCAGGTATGTCGGGATTGTCATCGAGAACTCCACGCTCTACGGCGAGCTGAAGCAGAAAGTGGAAGACCTGGAGCGTTTTTCCAGGTTCTCCGTCGGCAGAGAGATGCGCATACTCGAGATTAAGGAAGAGCTGAAAAACCTCGCTGCCAAATGCCGCCCCCTGCTTGGGCCGAAAGGGGATACGCCGGAGAAATGACCCTTCGCCCTGTTTAAAACGACAGCATGAATTCCGGCAGCGCGCGGTTATGGGTTTCCGGGTTATTGGGGACATGGACTAACGCATAGCAAAAACAGGCGCGAATTTAGATTCTCTTCTTCCAATAGCCCGGCTCCCTGTTTAATTGCATGACCGCGACAATCACTACTTCTTCTCCGGCGATCTGATAAATTATTCCGAAAGGGAAACGGTTGGTTAAACAGCGTCTCGTATTTTCTGAGAATTTAGACCAAGCTGAAGGAAAATGAATTATCCGTTGAACAGCCGAGAAAACTTCCATAGAAAATTCCAGGCCAAGCCCTGAGCGGCATTCTTCGAAATAGCTTATTGCTTCGAGAAGCTCTTCCCTCGCTTTTGGATGGAAAGAGTATTTCATTTATAGAATCGTTTCCTGATTTCCCCAAAAACCTCTTCGCCGGAGATGGTTTTGACCTTGCCGACGCTGATTTCCCTGACCCTTTTCTCTGCTTCCTTGGCCCATAACGCATCTATCTCTTTTCGTGAAGGATGAAGACTGTCGAGGATTTTTTCGACCAGCTTCGTCTTTATATCCACAGGCAGAGACTCTACCATAGAAATCAGGTTGTCTGTTTTTGCAGCCATAATTCACACCTCTTTATATACATTGTATACATTCTATCAAAAACCATGGTTACACGGAATAAAAATCGGCAACGCTATCTGTACACCGGCAGATACACCGTAAAAACCGTCCCCTTGCCCGTTTCGCTGTCCACCTTTATCGTCCCGCCGTGCTCCTCGATGGTCTTAAGCGCGAGGGCAAGCCCAAGGCCCAGCCCGCCGCCCTTGGAGGAGTAAAACGGGTTGAATATATCCTTCAGGGCGTCCGGTTCGATTCCGCATCCGGTGTCGGAGACGGTGACGGCGAGCATGGTCTTCCTGCCCTTCTCGGTCTTGATCGTGGAATACAGGAAGTCCGACGGGATGCCGGTTCCGAGGGCCAGGACGCCGCCCTGCGACATTGCCTCGACGGCGTTCCTGATGAGGTTTAAGAACACTCCCTGGAGGCTGTTTTCGTCCCCTTCTATGTCCGGGACGGAGGGGTCGTATTCCCGTTTTATCTTGAGCTTTAGCCGCTTTATGTCCGGGGCCATGAGCGTCAGGGACTCGTCCAGCAGGCTGTGGAGGTTCAGCTTGGCGGTCTTCGGAAGCCCGGGCCGGGACAGGCCCCGCAGCGACTCAAGTATGCCCGTGAGCCGGTCTACCTGCTTTATAATCACGCCCAGGTATTCGGAGAGGGATTCCTCCATCGGCAGGCCGTGAATCTCCTCCAGCAGGAGCTGCGAGGCGCCTTTTATCCCGCCCAGGGGGTTTCTTAGCTCGTGCGCGACGGACGCCGCCATGGTGCCAAGGTATGCCAGACGTTCGGATTTTTTGATGGCCTCCTCAAGCTCCCGCAGGCGCGATGCCTCCCGAAGCGAGAGCGCGACGCCGAGCGTCTGGCCGTCCGGCCCCTCGATAGGGGATGCGGACGCCTCTACCGGGATGCCCGTCGCGTCCGGCCTTATAAACTCCGTGGTAAAACCCGTATGCGGCCTGCCGGATGAAAGCGTGCGGGAGACAAGCTCGGCAAGCCCCCGGTTGCCCCTGTCGAAGGCTTCCAGGGCCGTCCTGCCGATTGCCTCTGAGGAGAGCATGGCAAGCTCCTGGGCGGCGCGGTTCGCGCTCACGAGCCTCAGACCGCCGTCGAATACCATTACCCCTTCCGGTATGGCATACAGGATTTCCTCGTAATATTCCCTGCTCCCGGTCTCCGGGAGAGCGGTTCGAGCTGCGGCGGGGGCCGGTCGACCGGCAGCAGGGGCTTCACGGTTCTGCGATTTACGGGTCTTCGGCATTATAGCAGGAGGGCTTCCAGGTTTCCGAAATGTTGCACGGTTATGATATGTTCCGAGGGCGGAAGGGCGGTGTGTTCGTGCTGCCAGGTCATGGAAAAGGGAATAAAGACGGAGCGGACGCCGTTTTCGACCGCCGGGATGATGTCCGAGCGGGGCGAGTCTCCAATCATCCAGGTCTCGCCGGGCAGAAGCCCCAGTTCGTCCAGCATGTCCCGGAAGGTGTGCTGATCCTTTTCCGGCACGACCCGGACGTGATGGAAATACTCCCTGAGCGGGGATTTTTCAATCTTGCCAAGCTGCTCTTCCGGGTTGCCCTTCGTATACATAACCATCTTGTACCGGCCGGCGAGCTTCGGGACAGTCTCCTCGACGCCGGGCAGCAGGCAGACGGGGTGATGGAAGACGCTTTCGCCTATACGCCCTATTTCTTGCAGGATTTCTTCGTCCGGCTGAGGTTCGAGCAGTCCGTAGACGTCCGCCATGGACATCGCCTGGCTCCTCGCCCCGTAGCCGTAGCGGGAGACGTTTTCCATCTCAAGCCGGAGGAGCAGGGCATCCGCCCGCTCGCGGGAATAGCCGCGCGCCTCCATGAGGGATACGAACTTCTCGTGCGCGTCCAGGAAAAAGCGGTTATTCTCCCAGAGGGTGTCGTCGCAGTCTATTATCAGGTTTTTCGGGAACATGCGGGAATTTTATCAGAGGGATTACGGCAATACAAGCGAATTAAGCCGGATTCAGCCCCCACCCACCGGC
>JAJYGS010000024.1 GCA_021785055.1 Nitrospirota bacterium
AAAGGACATCACCTGGGGAAGCCAGATACGCTCGTACGTCTTCATGCCCTACCAGATGGTGAAAGACCACAGGACGGGCCACGAGGTCGGAAACATCAACGCCGTCATGGACGGAGACATAGACGGCTTCATCGAGGCGTATCTGCTCGGCAGGCGCGCGCAACCGGGAAGCGGGACAGACGACAACATATAAATATGACCGTTAACGACCTGCTTCGGCATTATAAATTACGCAAGGACGAAATCCGCGCCCGGCTGGCCGAGTTCAAGGAGACCTGGCGGCAGGGAGACCTTGCGATATTCAAGGAGCTGTGCTTCTGCATCCTGACGGCCAACACCTCCGCAAGGATGGGCATCACCTGCATCGAGGCCGCGGGCGACGATATACTTACCGCCGACGCCGAAGGCATACGAAATATCCTATGCGGCAGATACCGCTTCTGGAAGACCCGTCCGGAATATATTGTCCATACGCGGGAATACTTAAAAAGCGAGTGCGGCCTTAAAATAAAAAGGCAAATCGAATCGCTTCCAGACTTTCACGGGCGGCGGGACTTCTTTGCGGACAACCTTGGTGTCAAGGGCCTGGGCTACAAGGAGGCGAGCCATTTCCTCCGGAATATCGGCTTTTCCGGCTATGCGATTCTCGACATCCACGTCATTCGCCTGCTGCACGAGCTGGGCGTGCTCCCGGAGGCGAAACGCCCGGCGAACAAGAGGCAGTATGTCTTTATGGAAGAGAGGATGGGCGAGTTTTCAAAAGACGTTAAAATCGGCATGGACGAGCTCGACCTCGCGCTGTGGAGCTACAGAACGGGAGAGATACTGAAGTAGCCGCCTTTATTCCCTTGACCTGTCTTCAGTTTCTTTCTATAATTCCAAGACGTTATAATCCACGAAAGGAACAATAATGCTTGAGGACAACGAACTGATACAAGTGCGCAAGAAGAAGCTCGAAGAGCTTCGCGCGATGGGAATAAACCCGTACGGGCAGCGCTACGAAATAAAAGACCATGCCAAAGAACTGCACGATAAATACGGCGAAACGTCCAAAGAAGAACTGGAGAACAGCAAAGTCCAGGTAAAGGCGGCGGGGCGAATAGTCGCGCTCAGGAGTTTCGGCAAGGCCGCGTTTGCGCACATACTCGACGCAAGCGGCAAGATTCAGATTTACATGAAGCGCGACATGCTGGGCGAGGAGCAGTTCAAGCTTATGAACCTCCTGGATATAGGCGACCATATCGGCGTCGAAGGCTTCCTCTTCCGCACAAAAACAAATGAGCTTACAATAGAAGTGGAGAAGCTTGCGCTCCTGTCGAAGTCGCTTCGGCCTCTGCCTGAGAAATGGCACGGCCTCACGGACATCGAAACCCGCTACCGCCAGAGGTATGTAGACCTTATCGTAAACCCGGAAGTCCGCGACACGTTTGTCACGCGCAACAGGATAATAAAATCGATCCGCGCGTTTCTGGAAGGGCTGGGTTTCCTGGAAGTCGAGACGCCTATGATGCAGAGAATTCCAGGCGGTGCGACTGCAAGGCCGTTCATCACACACCACAACGCGCTGGACATGGACCTTTACCTGCGCATCGCGCCGGAGCTTTATTTAAAGCGCCTCATCGTCGGCGGCCTTGAGAGGGTGTTCGAGCTTAACAGGAACTTCCGAAACGAAGGCATCTCAATAAAGCACAATCCTGAATTCACGATGCTTGAGTTCTACATGGCATACGCGGACTACCGCGTCCTTATGGACTTAACGGAGGAACTGTTTGCCCGCATCGCCCGGGACGTAAAGGGTGGCCTGAAATTCACATACCAGGGCGAGGAAATAGACATGACTTCCCCGTGGCCCCGTATGAGCATGGAGGAGGCCATAGTAAAATTCGCCGGAGCCTCAGCCGGGGATTTAAACGCCCTTGAGAGCGCGCGGCAGTTCGCAAAGAAAAATAACGTGCCGCTCGAAGACGGGCTTTCGCTGGCGAAGGTTGTCAACGAGATATTCGAGAAGACAACTGAATTTAAGATAATGAACCCCGTATTCATTACCGATTATCCCGTCGAGCTCTCTCCGCTCTCGCGCAGGAACGATGAGAACCCGGACATGGTAGACCGCTTCGAGCTGATTATCGCCGGGCGGGAGATGGCAAACGCCTTCTCCGAGCTTAACGACCCACAGGACCAGTTCTCGCGCTTCCGGGATCAGGTAGCCCAGCGCGAAAAGGGCGATGTTGAGGCGCAGTTCATGGACGAAGACTACGTCCGGGCGCTGGAATACGGCATGCCGCCCACAGCCGGAGAAGGAATAGGAATAGACCGCCTGGTGATGCTGATGACGGACTCGGCGTCCATAAGAGATGTAATATTATTTCCGCAGCTTCGGAAAGAGCAGTCTTAACAGATGTCTTACTCCTCTTTCATTGCACTTCGTTATTTAAAGGGCAAGCACAAGCGCGTCCCAATATCGCTCAACACCATCATCTCCATCGGCGGGGTGGCGCTGGGCGTTATGACGCTTATAGTCGTGCTCTCCGTGATGAGCGGATTCGAGAACGACCTCGAAAAGAAAATCCTCGGCACCAACTCCCCCATTATCGTAACGTCGTTCTACGACAAGGGCATACCGGATTATGGTGTCCCTATGAAGAAAATACAGGCGATCCCGCATGTGGTCTCCGTCGCGCCGTTCACGTACAGCGAGGTCATGCTCACATCTCCCAACGGCGTCTCCGGGATAATCCTTAAGGGCGTTGACCCGGCCTCCATAGGGAAGGTTACAAAGCTTTCAAAGACAATGGTCGCCGGGAGCATATCCGGACTCTCCGCGCCCGGCTCCGCGCCGGGAATACTCCTTGGGCGGGAGCTGGCCGTAAACCTCGACGTGCAGATGGGCGACAAGGTGCGGGTAGTCTCTCCGTTCGGCACCATAACCCCGCTCGGCCCGGCGCCGAAATTCAAGGAATTCGTAGTCCGGGGGCTTTTCGACACCGGCATGTATGAATACGACTCGAAGCTCGCGTATATATCCATCCCGGAGGCCCAGAAATTCTTCGGGTTCGGGGATTCCGTCACGGGCTTCGAGGTGCGCATCGACGACCTCGGCCTCGCGGCTCCTCTGGCCAAAACGATACAGAACCGCCTCGGCTTTCCGTTCCGCGCGCAGGACTGGATGCAGATGAACCGGAGCCTTTTCTCAGCACTGAAGCTTGAAAAAATTACCATGTTCGTCATACTCGTGCTTATCATTATCGTCGCGTCGTTCAATATCGTCAGCACGCTCATAATGATAGTCATGGACAAGGCGCGAGAGATTGCGATACTCAAGTCAATGGGCGCGACAAGCAGTGGCATAATGAAAATATTCATGATAAACGGCACGATTATCGGCCTCGTCGGGACGTTTATCGGGCTTGCCGGGGGACTGGGGATATGCCTTCTCATCGAAAAAACGCACCTCATATCGCTCCCCAGCGATATATATTACATCAACCATCTGCCCGTAAGGATGGACCCGGTCGAGATAATAGTCGTGTGCGCTTCCGCCATAATAATCAGTTTCGGGGCGACGCTGTATCCGTCCCGGCAGGCGGCGAAGCTCGACCCGCTTGAGGCCCTCAGGTACGAATAAAGGAGGTAATGGTTATGAGATTCAAAACTGTCGCGGCTTTCGCGGTGTTCTCCGTCCTTATCGCTTCAACGGCGTTTTGCGCCGGGACTGGCGAAAAGCTATCCTCCAATTCCGGCTTCCTGCTTCAAGGCTCGGTATACAAGCAAAGCGGCGCGATAAGGAGCGGAATCATCGTCATCCACACAAGCTGGAAGCTTCCGGCCATCGCCCCCACATACAGATACGATTTCGACATCCTTTACGGCAGCACGGAAGGCAGCCTTTACAGCTTTATGCTCTCCGATGTCTCCCGGATAGATTTCCTTCCCGTCGCAGGCGACAGGCAGCCGGTGAACATTCTGCTCAGGAACGGCACTGTGCAGAAGGTTACGCTGTCCTCCAGGAAGGAAGGCATCATAGGGACGATGAACCTGCGGCTCGAAGAAGTAGACGTCTTCACGCGCTACGGAAAGAATATTATTTCCGGTGGCGACATCCGCAAGATAGTGTTCGCCGCGCCGCCCGATGCCCAAAAAGAATCGCTCGGCGATGTGATAAACCTGCTCGGCAAGACGCTGCACGCAGGCGCGAAAGACGGGCTGGCCGATAAAAAATTTATGACCGTGCTGGAAAAGATATATTCAAGGCTGAAATCAAAGGCCGGAGAAAACAGCGGAAAACAGTGAGCACGCAGTTTATAATATCCGTCCGAGGTCTCCTGAAGTCGTTTAAAATGGGCGATTCGGAGGTCTCGGTCCTGAAGGGCATCGACCTCGACATCCCGCATGGGGAAATGCTTTCCATCGTCGGCGCGTCGGGTGTCGGGAAAAGCACACTCCTGCACGTAATCGGGGCGCTGGACAAACCCACGTCCGGCCAGGTTCTCTACGACGGCAGGGACATCTTCGGCATGCCGGATAAGGAGCTCGCCTCGTTCAGGAACAGGAACATCGGGTTTGTGTTCCAGTTCCATCACCTCCTGCCGGAGTTCTCCGCCCTTGAGAACGTCCTGATACCATCCATGATAGGCGGCATCGACCCTAAGGCGGCAAGGCTGCGGGCCGAGGCGCTCCTGGATGAAGTGGGGCTTTCCGGGCGTCTTATGCACCGGCCCGGAGAGCTTTCCGGCGGGGAACAGCAGAGGGTGGCAATCGCCAGGGCGCTGATGTCGGAGCCCAAGGTGATTCTCGCGGACGAACCCACCGGAAACCTCGATACCCATACCGCACAATCGGTGCACGAGCTTTTAAGGAAGCTGAACCGGGAGAAGGGACTCACTTCCATAATCGTGACGCATAACGAGAAGCTTGCCGGGATGGCCGACAGGACGATACACATGGTGGACGGCATCATATATCGCCCATAGGCACTTTCGCGATTATTTCCCCTGCGGTCGTTATGCCGGCGTTTACCTTATCCACCGCGTCTTCGAACAACGTCCTCATCCCCTTCTCCCGTGCCGCCTTCCAAATTTCTTCCTCCGAGGCTTTTTGCGCAATGAGATTTCGCAGGTTTCTGTCCAGCGCCAGATATTCAAATATCCCGACCTGGCCGTAATATCCCGTCCCGTAGCATTTATTACAGCCTGCCCCGCTGAAGGACTTCTTTATCTCAGGCAGGCCGTATGCGGCATCGTTTTGCTCCTCCTCTCTTTTGCAATGCGGGCATATCCTTCTGACGAGCCTCTGCGCGAGCACGCCTGTCAGTGAAGATCCGGCAAGGTACGCCGGTATGCCTATGTCGATAAGCCTCGTGATGCTCGATACGGTGCTGTTGGTATGTAGCGTCGAGAGCACGAGATGCCCCGTCAGGGAGGACTTTACCGCAATGTCCGCGGTCTCCCTGTCGCGTATCTCGCCAACCATGATTATATCAGGGTCCTGCCTCAGTATGGAGCGGAGCACGTTCGGGAAGGTGAGTCCTATGGCCTCGTTGATTCCCACCTGCGTGACGCCGGAAAGGCGATACTCAACCGGGTCTTCAATTGTCACCACGTTCTCCTTCTCCGAGCGCACCTGCCGGAGAATCGCATAGAGCGTGGTGCTCTTTCCGCTCCCCGTGGGGCCGGTTATGAGCAGGAACCCCTGGGGCCTCGACAGGGCGTTTAAAAGCGGCTCTTTTATGCCCGCCGGGAAACCTATCTGATCGAGCGATATAAGGCCCTTGCTCTTGTCCAGGAGGCGTATCACTACCTTCTCGCCGTAAAGCGACGGCAGCGTCGATATGCGGAGGTCCACTTCCCTGTCCGAGAGCTTCAGCTTACTCGTCCCGTCCTGCGGCAGGCGGCGGTTGGTTATGTCCATGTCCGCGATAATCTTTATGCGGGAGATGACGTAGTCCTTTATCCTGCGGGGAATGATCAGGGCCTCGCGCAGGTCTCCGTCCACGCGGTAGCGCACCGCGACGCTCTCCTCGCGCGGCTCTATGTGTATGTCGGAGGCGCGCATCTTTACCGCCTCGACGATTATCATCGTAACGAGCTGGATTATCGGAGGGGTTTCGCTGAGCTTGTAGAGCGACTGGACGTTCACGACCTTTTCCTCGGAACGGTCGCGCAAAAACTCGGCGTCCTTGTAGGACTTTATCGAGTTCATGAGGTGAAATACCTTCTCCTTCACCTGGTAATGCTTCTCGATGCAATCGAGGATGTTCTTCTCCGAGGCGATGGCGGGAAGGATTTCACAGCCTGTCCTGAACTTCATTTCCTCTATCGTCTGGTAGTCCAGGGGGTCGGCCATCGCGAGCATCAGCCTGCGCGCCACAAGCCGCACCGGGAATATTTTTTTTCTTTCCGCATACTCCTCCGGCACCATGTTCAGCGCTTCACGGTCGGCTTCCACGGCCTGCAAATCCACGGACGGAACCCTGAGCTGAAGGGCGAGCGCATCCACGAGGCTCTTCTCGCTTACGAAGCCGAAGTCAGTCAGGACCCTGCCTATTCTCGCCTTCCCCGCCTTCTGGAACGAAAGGGCCTTCTGGAGATTTTCCCGCGAGAGCGCCCTTTCTTCCACCAGCATTTCGCCGATGTGTTTTCGCATATGGGCCTTCTTGTTTGTCATTCCGAGAGTAATCGAGGAATCCACTTCCGACTTGAACAGCGGGTCCCTCCGCTTCAGTCGGGACGATGTTAACAAATTGTATCGGGAGGCTTAGCAGGTGCTTATACTAATGGAAGGACTTCTACTTTTCCCGCTTGAGAATATTTGCTATCATTTCCGCGGCGTCGGTAATATCGGCGGGTAATCCCACGTCCAGGCCCTTTTCCTGAAGCTCCTTGAAAAGCTCCACGAGTATGGGGAAATCGAGCCTTGCGTGCTTATAGTAATCGGTACTCGAGAAGAGCTCGGCAGGGGTATCGCGCACCATTATCCGGCCCCCCTCACCCAGGACGTAAACGGAGTCCGCCATCTGGCTTACTATGTTTATGTCGTGCGTGGACATCAGTATGGACATCCCCCATTTCTTGTTCAGTCTGTTGAGGAGCGCGGCCAGCTCTTTCCGGGACATGGGGTCGAGCCCCTCGAAAGGCTCGTCCAGGACGAGAAGCTCCGGCTTCAGCACCAGCGCCCCGGCAAGCGCGACTTTCCTCTTCTCTCCGCCGCTCAAGTAATGGCATACCTTCTTGCGGATATTGTTTATCCCAAGCTCGGTCAGCGCCTCGTCCACGAGGTGTTCGATTCCATGCTTTGGGTAGCCGTAATTCCTCGGCGCAAACGAGACGTCTTCCTCGACCGTGGGCGCGATAATCTGGTCTTCCACGTTCTGGAGCACCACGCCTATCTTCTCTCTTATTTTATCAAAATCCTTCGAGGGGTCGTATCCGAACACCTTTATATCCCCTTTATCCGCCTTCAAAAGCCCAAGGATATGGAACAGAAGCGTAGTCTTTCCGCTGCCGTTCGGGCCGATTATAACTACCCTCTCCCCCCTCCGGACGACAAAATCAAGCCCGCATAGATAAACCTCGGTGGAATCGGGATATACATGCCTTATACAGCTTATGCGGACGATTTCTTCCAAAACCTCAGGGCCTCCATAGACACAACATAGATTATAACAACAATTAAAATTATAATGCCGCCCCCGGAAGAAGGGCCTTTTTTAAGGATTGCCGCCAGCAGGAAGGCTGCGGTAACCAAGAGATACGGCATGTCCCGAAGACCCGGCCTTGAAATATCCCTCCGGGCACAGAGCTTGCCGTTGTAGCCCCGTATGGACATTACGTCGTAGAGCCTCTGGCTCTTCTCGTAGGCAAGTATGAAAAGCATCCCTATCCCCGCAGCCATGTTCGAGGCGTTGCTCACCATCCGCCTGGGGCCAATCCCGCCGCGCAGCCTCAGGGCTGCCAGGAAATTGTTCATAAGCCCAAGCAGTATGAAGAACGATCGGTATGTCATGAAAATCCCGTCCCTTATGACCTGCGGCATCCACCTGCCCGCGAGATCCACGACCTCCGTAAACGGAGTTGTGGAAATAAGCAGTATCATCGCCGATGCGGCTGTAACGGCCTTCAGCATAATCGTCGCCGGCAATATCCAGCCGCCGGACGTGAGGCTAAGGGCGTAAAGTATCGTAAATGCCGCCGGCAGGAGCGATATTGCAATTACATACCTTACGGGAAGCATGGAGAGCCTGACGGTTGTAAGCACGATTAAATATAGACCCGCCAGAAGGCCCAGGTCCCACGTGATTACTACGGAGGCTATTACCATCGACGTGGCGAGGACTTTCGAGACGGGCGAAGACCTGTGTATGACGCTTTTCCCGGAAGCGGCCCAGTAATCTATCCGCGTGATGTCCAAATGTCTGTCCTATGAGATGATTTCAGGCTTGACCCTGCTGATGAACCTTACAGCCACCCCCGTAACCAGGGCCTCTATAATCCAGCCTATCGGGCCGAGGCCAAGGGCGGCAATCGCAAAAAATTTGAAATTGAACCCCGTGTTTATCTTCAGAAGCCCGCCCAGCGCCTTCGCGGGATGCGTCTCTATAATATCCCGTATCTCGCCGGACGACGGCAGGCTGAAGTTTATATTCGCGAGATAGACAATAAGCAGCATGAGGCATGTGGACATGAAGAGCGTAATGACCGTCGCGGCGGCGGCGGATTTGCCGGGTTTCGCCATTCTTCGGAAGACGGAGAACAACAAATAGCCCATCACCCCCTCGAAACCTATGACAATCGTATTCAGGCCGACGGTCGTTACCCCGCCGTGCCCAACCAGCGAGAGGATAAAGTTTACTATGAACGCGGCCACGATAGCCAGCCAGGGGCCGACTATAATGCCGGTTATGACGGACAGGTTTACGTGATACGCAATCGGGGCCATCTCAAGGCTCATCCCGACGAGCATCATCGCGGACATCATGCCGAGGAGCGGCACCTTCTTTTTTAAGTCAACCTTCCGCACCATGAAAAGCGACAGGGCGACGGCTATCGCGGCTATAACATAGCCCGTCAGCCAGAACCATACCGGAAGGACACCGTCCGGAATATGCAGGTGAGACATTACGGCCTCCCTTTGAAGAAGTGGAACTCGGCGTCGAGAAGTATCGAGATGAACCAGCTGACGAGGCTGATTACGAGCGCGCCCCAGAAGGCCGGCCAGAAACCTGAGACCTCAAAACCCGCCACGGCCCACGAGACGAGCTTCAGCATCAGGGCGTTTATCACAAGCGTAAAGAGCCCAAGCGTAAGGATATTGAGCGGCATGGTAAGTATTATCAACACCGGCCTGATGAAGGCGTTGACAATCCCCAGGAGCGCGGCTGCCGTAACGCCCGACCAGAAGTCGAGGATATGGATGCCATAGACCAGGTAGCCGGCTGCGAATACCGCGAGCGAGTTTATGAGCCATTTTGCGAACAGCCTGAGTATCATTTTTAACCGGCGGATTTACCTTCCACCCTGTTCAGCAGATAATAAGAAAAGACCAGCACCAGCACTATAGCGGCGCTGACCCCAAGCTCCTCAAGAGAATAATAGTCTGAGTGCCCGTTCATGGACATCTGCGCCTCCAGCATCAATATCCGCCGCAGACTCGAAATAATGCCGATTCCCAGAAAAGGCTTCAGCGAAAACTCCTGGCGTTTGAGATACCTGATAACCGTCCAGAAAAGCTCCATTATAATCAGGACGAACAGGATGTCGTTTATAATCAGGAGTATAGAAGATACATTTACGGCGGCGAAGTCTGTGGCCGTAAATATCAGCATGAAAACCGCGGATAAAAGCAGCGCGAGCGCCACAAAAACGTGCACCGCGTCATCCGCGTAAATCAATATCTTCCGTATCCTGGAGATCAAACCTTGCGACCCGTGCTCTTTTTCATATTCCTTGGCCATCCGGTCCTCCATGCGTAATACTTCCGTAAATCAAGGAATATAGCATGGGAACATATCCATGACAATAAAAATAATACCAGAACGGAATGCTTCCGGCAAGGGAACGGGCAAAATACCGGCATGTTTTCTTGACTAACGCATTAAATTAAAATATCATTAAAAGGTTACCCATATCGAACAATCCGAGAGGCAGGAAATGTATGAACTGATGATAGAGACGAAATTCGCCGCCGCACACCAGCTCCGCAATTACGGCGGCAGGTGCGAGAGGCTCCACGGCCACAACTGGAAGGTTGTGGTCTATGCGGTAGCGGAAAACTTAAACGAGATAGGCCTGGCGATGGACTTCAAGGAACTCAAGGACAACACGAACGAATTGCTTTCCATAGTCGAACATGCGTTCCTTAACGAGGTGTTCCCGTTCACGGAGATTAATCCATCCTCGGAAAACATCGCAAAATGGATATACGAGGGCCTGTCCAAAAAGATCAACACGGAGAGCGTCCAGGTATCGATGGTAACCGTCTGGGAATCCGATACCGCTTCCGCAAGCTATTATGAATGAAATAAAAAAACACGATGAAATAATCCTGGGCGCCGCGGATGACGCAGCGAAGGTCCTGCGCGAAAAAGGAGCAAAAAGCTTCGACGTATACGTCCGATGGAACTCCTCCATAAGCGCCGAGGCCAAAGATAAGAAGCTTGACGCCTTCGAGCAGGCCCAGAGCTGGGGCGCGGGCATCAGGGCGCTCCTGCCGGACGGTCGGCTCGGCTTCTCGTTTGCCGCCGGGTCAATCGACGCGGTGCGCGAGGCTGCTTCGATGGCAGTGGAGAACGCGCGCAACTCCGAGCCGGACGACTCCAACAACATACCTCTCCCCTCAGTTGAGGCGTTCCCGGAGATAACGGAATACGACGAAGAGGTCGCGGAAATCTCAGCAGATTACGCCACGGCCCGCGCGATAGAGCTTGAAGAAGCGGCAATGTCCTACGACCCCAGGATAACGAAGGTGCGCAAGGCGTCGGTATCCGCTACTTCAGCCGGGTGGGTAATACTGAACTCCGAGGGCCTGAAGGCTGTCTCCCGCGGCACATGGCTGTCCTGCGGAATAATGGCCGTCGCGGAAGAAGAAGGCGACTCCCAGATGGGCTACGGGTTCGACTATTCCCGCAGGCTGTCCGGAATGGACTATCAGGCAGCCGGGGCCGAGGCGGGAGAAAAAGCCGTAAGCCTGCTTAAGGCCCGGAAGACCCCTACAGGGAAATTCCCCGTGATACTTGAGAACCTGGTCGCCTCGGAATTCCTTGGGACGTTTGCGTCGTCGTTTTCGGGCGAGTTTCTCGTGAAGGGCCGCTCGCTCCTGGCCGGGAAGACGGGAGAAAAAATATTTTCCGACGCCATAAGCATCATCGACGACGGGACGCTCCCCGGGTGCATATCCACCCGTCCTTTCGACGACGAGGGCATCGCATCGCGCAGAAATATACTGGTGCAAGGCGGGGTTTTTAAGGGTTTCCTTCATAACGCCTACACGGCGAAAAGAACGGGCGGCGCCTCGACGGGCAACGCCGTCCGGGGCGGTTTCCGCTCCGCGCCCGGAGTCGGCCCCGCAAACCTCTACATCGAAAAGGGCGCATTAAACAAGGACGAGCTTATTAGCCGGGTAAACAATGGGCTTCTGGTGCTCGAAGTCCTGGGTATGCACACGGCAAACCCGATATCCGGCGATTTTTCGGTGGGCATCGCCGGGTTATGGATAGAAAACGGCAGGGTCGCATATCCCGTGCGTGAAGGCGCAATCGCGGGGAATCTCATTTCAATCTTTTCAGGAATCGACGCGGTCGGGAGCGACCTGCGCTTCGCCGGCAGGCTCGGCGCGCCGTCGCTTCTGCTTAAGCCTATCTCCGTCAGCGGGAGCTGAGCTTATCATACATCCCGTCATCCGTACAGACCACCTGCGCCTTACCGCCGCTGAATGCCGCCCAGGCGCGCTCCCGGCGGAAATAAAGCGTTACAATCGAGCCGAACATGACGACGCAGGAGGCGATGAGGGCCAGGAGGGCGCTTGGGTCGCGGTTGATGTCGAAGACGCTGTAGGAGAGCATGTCGAGGTCGGCGAACTTTACGTCCACGTCGGAGTTGTGAAAGGTATCGTTCTGCGGCATCTTGAGGAATATCCAGCCGGAGGACTCCGGTTTTCCGTTATTTAGTAAGGTTATCATCGCCGCCGGGTTCGCAAATTCGTCCGACTGCGAATATGGCGCGCCGCTTTCGTCTACCGCAAAGTCGCTTACGAAACCGTCCACCCGAACCCTGTAAGGCGTGCCGGGGATTTCCGCATAACCCGCCGTTTTCGGTATTTTCAGGTATCCTCCGGTCTTGCCGGATTTTACCGACGCCCTTATGACTATGCCGTTTAAATCCTGCCCGAAATCACGCTGATATATCGCCCCGCCGCGCACGAACATCGGCCTGTTCGCGCCCGCGACGGCGTGTTTTATAACGCTTCCGTCGCCCCTCAGCGCGGTAATATCGCTCCCGTAGTCCTTTAGGCTTCCGTCGGCCCGGTAGTCCACCCGCACCTTGTTAAGCCTGAGGTAATAATTGCCCTCCGGAGCCTTGATTGTCCGGCCTTCGTTTATCCTGACGCCCCCGTGCCTGTAGCCGGACACGGCGCTTATCAGGTGCGCCACGAGCACGAGAACGACGCCGATGTGCACGACATACGGAATAAACGGCAGCCACCGGTTCTTCTCGGCGAAGAGCAGGTTGTCCTGTGCGAATACCCTGTATCCGCCCCTTGCAAGCCTTGCGGATAATTCCGCATCGGAAATCTCGATTAAAATTCCCTTTTCTCCGCCGGCCTCCACCTCGCGAAGGTTAGAGAGCGGCTCCCTGTATTTTTTTACTACCTTCGGCAGGCGCTCGATCGTGCAGACGGAGGTGTTGATGCCGAAGAGCAGGACGAGGAATATAAGGAGAAATAGCCACCATGACAGGGAAAGATGACCGATGCCCGTCGTGAACAGGAACGGGAAAAAAATGTTCATATCCATGTCCCCGAAGATTTGGGGATGGAAGTAAATCACGAACGAGCCGTACATGGCGACTGCGGTTATCGCCAGGACGAGATATACGGTAAGTTTCAGGGAGTTGAAAAAATCCCAGAGTCGTCTCACAATAAACGGCCCCTTAGAGTTGATGCGTGTTCTTCATAAAAATACCGACGCCTATATACGTGAACATGGTTATGGCGAAGCCGAGTATAGAAAGCCAGGCGACCCCCCTGCCGCGGAGCCTCTTTACGTAATAGGCGTGCAGGAACCCGGCATAGAATATCCAGATAAGGAACGACCACATCTCCTTCACCTTCCACAACCACCATGTCCCCCAGGCGAGATATGCCCAGATGCCGCCCACGACCATTGAGATTGTGAACAGGACGTAGCCGTAATAGGCCGTGCGGAAGACAAGCTCCTCAAGCCGCCTTCCGGCCTCGGGCCTGGAGACGAGGTAAAGCGTCGCGCCCGCGAAAGACGCCCCGAAGAAACCGTATCCTACGAAGGCCGAGCCGACGTGCGTCGTGAACATCCATGTATCGAGCGCGGGATAAAGCGGCGTGATCCGGCTGGGGGATATGCTTACCATGAACATCACCAGCGTGGCCAGGGGCATGAGGAAATACCCGATACGGAACTCCCTGTAGCGTATCCTGACGTACCAGTATACGAAACCTATCGACCAGGCGAACGAGGCGAGAGACTCGTACCTGTTGGCCATGGGGGCATGGCCGGACTTAATCGTCCTGACGGCGAGCGAAACGGTTATGGCCGCAAAATATAAAAACGCCAGCGCTTCGGCAACGATGAGCGCCGGCTTTTTTGAAACCGCCAGCCTGAGCAGAAACGCGAGGCCCGCGCCCACGGAAAGCCAGAGAGCCGCTTCGCGCGCGACCGACTCGAGGTTATGCAATTTTACGGGCGCCTTTCAGGCGCGGGCTGCTGGGGAATGAACGAATAATTCTCCAGTTCATCCTCGTATTTTCTGCGCCAGACGGAGTGCTCCTTGAGCCAGATGGAATAGTCCTTCATATTGGCTATGCCGTGCGCCTTCATAAAACCCGCCTCGGTGATATTACTCATGTTCGCCGGGCACTTCTTCTGGGGAGCTCCCCAGGAAGAGTGCATGAAAAGGCCAAGGGAGAGAATGATTACGGCAAGCTTCAGAAAATTTTTCATAACTTCCTCAGTCTTATGGATTTACCGGAATGACAGGCTTTCTTGTATTGGAATATTAATACAGGCCGATGAATTATTCAAGAGGAATTACGGATTAAGCCTTGCGCAGGCGAAGGGAGTTGCTCACGACGGACACGGAAGAAAGGGCCATGGCGGCTGCGGCCATTACAGGCTTTAAGAGAATCCCGAAGAAAGGATACAGGACTCCCGCGGCCATGGGAATGCCGATGGTATTATAGAAAAACGCCCAGAACAGGTTCTGTTTTATCGTCCTCAGTGTCTTTCGGCTTATCTCAAGGGCCTCCGCAGCCCTTGTCAGCTCCGGCTTGATAAGCATTATGTCGGATGCCTCGATTGCGGCGTCCGTCCCCGTCCCCACGGCAATGCCGATGTCGGCCTTCGCAAGCGCGGGCGCGTCGTTTATGCCGTCCCCCACCATTGCTACAATCTTCCCCTTTGCCTGAAGCTCGGATATTACCTTCTCTTTCCTGTCCGGCAGCACTCCCCATATTACGTTTTCGACGCCTACCTTCCTGGCTACCGCCCGCGCCGCAAGCTCGGCATCCCCGGTAAGCATTATGACGTCCAGCCCAAGTTCCTTAAGCCTCCGTATGCCTTCGACGGAGCCTTCCTTTACGCCGTCGGCAATCGCTATAAGACCTGCCGGTTTTTTGTTTTTCGCGACGAATATGGAGGTATAGCCTTCCCGGGCGTAACCGGACTCGGTCTCGGCGAACGGCGCCGTATCCACACCGTTTTCGGCCATGAGACGGGCATTCCCTATAAGCACCTCTTCGTCCCCCACCCTTGCCCGCGCCCCGTAGCCAGGCAGGGCCTCGAAACCCGTAGCCGGGGATATTACGAGGTTTTCCTCCCTTGCTTTCTCCGTAACCGCCAGGGCGACTGGATGTTCGGAGTAGTTTTCCACGGATGCCGCAAGGGCGAGGAAATCTTCATTGTCGTCCCCCAGTTCCTTGAGCGCCATAACCCTGGGCCTGCCTTCCGTTACCGTCCCGGTCTTGTCCAGGACAATCGTATCCGCCTTGGCATACCGTTCCAGGACGTCCCCGCCCCGGAATATTATGCCTTTTTCTGCGGCCCTGCCCGTCCCGACCATTATCGCCGTGGGCGTGGCAAGCCCCATCGCGCACGGGCATGCGATTATAAGCACCGCGATGAAGGCCAGCAGGGCGAACGTAAAGCCCGCCCCGGCGGCGAGCCATGCCCCGAAGGCTATAAACGCCACTACTATGACCGACGGGACGAAATATGCCGCCACCGTGTCCGCGAGCCTCTGTATCGGCGCCTTGGCGCCCTGGGCCTCTTCCACGAGCTTTATTATCCCGGCCAGGACGGTGTCTTTGCCCACCCTTTCGGCCTTGAACCTGAAGCTCCCCGTCAGGTTCAGCGTCCCGCCGAACACGGTCTCTCCCTCGTCCTTTTCCACGGGCAGGCTCTCGCCTGTGAGCATGGACTCGTCCAGGGACGAAAATCCCGATATTACGGCCCCGTCTACGGGCACTTTCTCGCCTGGCCGGACGATCACCTCGTCTCCCGGCATCACGTCTTCCGCCGATATTTCGACCTCCTGCCCGCTTCGCACGACCCTCGCCGTCCTGGGGGAGAGCTTCATAAGCCGCTTCACGGCCTCGGACGCCTTGCCCTTGGAGCGGGCCTCAAGGAACTTCCCAAGCAGTATGAGCGCTATAATCATAGAGGATGTGTCGTAATAGACGGCGCTTCCGAACCCGGCGAAGGCGACCGGGAAGAAGGTAATGATTGCGCTGAAGAAATAGGCCGTGGACGTGCCTGTGGCTATCAGGACGTCCATGTTGGCGCTCCCGTGGGACAGCGTTCCCCACGCGCCCCTGTAGAACCGCCGGCCCGCCCAGAACTGCACGGGCGTAGCGAGCAGGAACAGGATGAAATCGAGCGTTCGATGAGAAACCGGCATGGATACGCCGTGAAACGAGGACGCCATTATAACGGAGCTTGCGACTATGCTGAAAACGACCTTTATCCTGAGATCCCGAAGCTCCTGTCCCTCCCTGGCCTCTTTTACCTCCGGGGCGGCCTCTTCCTTTTCGAGCACCTGGTAGCCGGTCTTTATTACCGCTTCCTTCAGCTCGGCCTCGGATATCTCTCCCGGCACGTATTCCACGCGCGCCGTCTCGGACGCGAGATTTACATTCGCCGAGATTACCCCCTGTCGCTTCTTCAGCGCCCGCTCCACCGCCGCAGAGCATGAGGCGCAGGTCATTCCACCGACATTCAGTGTGCTTACAGCCGTTTTGTTATTATTTGTCATGGCCTATCACAGCAAAAAAGGGGCTTTTTCAAGCCCCCGGACAAGGCAGAACACTTGTTTTTTTAACCCGCCAGAAAGCTTTTTACACCCGGCTGTGGAGACGGGCCTTCTCCTCTTCCATGGCCTTTTTGCCGACCTCTACTGCGCTCTGGAGAGCCGGTTTTTTCTCTTCCATGTATTCCCGTCCGCGGCTTAAGGTATCCGCGATTTTGAGCTTCGCGCTCTGGCCCGCGCTCCAGATCTTGTCCTTTGTGTCTCCGGCGAGCTCGCTAATCTTTTCCCTTGTCTCGCGCCCGGACTGTGGGGCCGTCAGAAGCGCTATGCCGGCGCCGACGATGCCGCCGACAAGAAACGAAAGAACCAGAGAACCGGTTGAAAAGTTCTTTTCTTCGTACATTTAAGCCACCTCCTTCTTTTTCCATGACCTGAGGTTTTCGACCAATGTCCGCACCCCGGCCTTTATCCCGGCCAGGTACGCCGCCGCATCGATTAATGGATCCCGTATGTTCTCGTTTATTATGGCATTTATGCCATTGACCGTGCCGGTTACCGCATCTACCGTCCCCTCGACTTTTTCGACCCCGGTCTTTGCCGCCGCGACGATTCCGTTTACCTCTTCTATCGTATTCCTCACGGAGCCGACCAACGGCATTATCTCCGCGTTTATCAACGTCTTTACGGAACCGTTCAGGTCGTTTAAGGTGGATTCAATGGATTTCAGCGTGCTTTTCAACTGGATTATTGCCGGAACAAGAGCCAGTACCGCAACAGCAAAGGCAATGGCTATTATCAAAACCGCCGCAGGAACCATTTCAAAATCCCCCCTTTGATTTAAATATACCTCAAGACGGCCTTATTAACAAGACGGCGCAATGAGATTTTCTGGACACGGATTCGGCCACGCTGCCCAGGAGAAGGCGGTTAAGCCCCCTTCTGCCGTGCGTGCCCATGACAATCAGGTCCGCCCCCCGCTCGTGCGCAATCCTGAGAATCTCGTCGGGCACGTTCCCCTCGGCTATGATTATTCCCGGCTCAACACCCATCGCCGCCGCAGTCCCCTTAAGCGAAGCCATGAGCTTCTCCGCCTGTTCCATGAGGCTCTCGCGCATCGCGTCCACGTTCGCCATTGCCGATTCCGCTCCGGGAGCGGTCAGAATGGCAGTGTCCACGGCGTAAAGGAGCGTCACCTTCGAGCCGAGCCTGGACGCAAGCTCGAAACCCTGCCGGGCCGCGCTGTTGGATACCTCGCTCCCGTCCACCGGGATTAAAATATTTTCATACATAGTAAATTTATATCAGAGAGGCGGGAAGCAGTCAAAGGAAAAACAGAGTGCCGGCAAGTTACCCTGATCAAGGGAAAATGCTCAAATAAGCCGGATAAGGTGGATTCCTCGACTTCGCTCGGAATGACACTCCTGACTGTTGTTATGAGACGGGGGGTTGCAGGACTATAGGAAAACGGCTTTATTATTTACGGGACGCGCCATGTTTTGCGCCGGTGAAAAGAAGGTCCCTGACGACCTCGGCATGTTTGCCGAACGGCTCCATCTTTTTGCCGTTAAGCTCCGCGCGCACTCCGCCCGCGTTTCCGAGCGTCAGGACTATCCGGTTATTAGCCTTAATAACCCTGGTCTTCCCTTTTTTCAGTATTCCGCTCATCCCGATTGTATTGTCGGCCCTGTAGGAGTAGTAGCTGTCCTCGACAGCGAAAAGCTTGAGCGTGAGCGGGCCGGTCGCCTGAAAGGGTTTCTGAACGGGATGGGAAACGGTCGTGCGGTTTTTGAAGGACGTTACGGCCTTCATTACCGGGGCGGGGGGCTTCTGCACCACAGGCGCCGGAGCCTGGTGAACGGGCGGCGCGGGGAGCTTCGGAACCTGGGTCTTCACGGGCCTTTTCGGGAAGAACAGGAGGGTTATTCCGACAAGGGCCGCGCCTATGACAAGTCCCGCAATGACAATAAGATATACCGGGTGTTTTTTCCCCGCCGGTTTTTCCGGCTGGCGTCTTCTGCGGGATATGCTTATAAGCGAGGGCTTGGGGCGATGCTGGACTTCCTGGTCTTCCGGCGCCGGCGTCTCCCTCGGCGGGAGATTCAGCTCCCTGTAGCGCGTCAGTATATCCTTGACGTTCAGGCCCAGTTCCCTGGAATACGTCTTCAGGAAACCGGACACGAAGACGCCGCCGGGAATAACCGAGTAGTCGTCGTCCTCCAGGGCCTTGAGGAATGTATGGCTTATCCTCGTCTTCTCGGCTATTTCGGTAAGGGAAAGCCCCTTTTTCTCCCTTGCCGCCTTTAGTTCTTCACCGATGGTGGGCATTTGCCTCTCGACAGCTTGAAATGAATTGTTTTTTCATGCTATGTCCTCGAAAAACGTAATCTTCCTAAACTCGCGGTAGCGCCCTTCTATTTCCTTGTAGTCGAGGCTTTTCATTCCGTTTAAGCTGAAGTCCTCGACGTTGAACGACGCCATGACGCTCCCGAAGATTATCGCCTGACGAAGCGACGCCTCGTCGAAATTCTGCACGTTGTCCAAATATCCCATGAACCCGCCCGCGAAGCTGTCCCCCGCGCCGGTCGGGTCGAACACGGCCTCAAGAGGGTATGCCGGGGCTGAGAATATCCCGCCTGAATTGAACATCACGGAGCCGTACTCGCCCCGCTTGACGATAAGCGTACCAGGCCCCATCGCCTGGATTACGCGCGCGGCCTTGACGAGGTTCGGCTCTCCGGCGAGTTCTCTCGCCTCGGCCTCGTTTATCAGCAGTATGTCCACCTCCGCCAGCGTCTTTACAAGCTCGTCCTTTTTCCCGCCTATCCAGAAGTTCATGGTATCGCAGGCGACGAGCTTCGGCCTGTTTATCTGGTGCAGGACTTCTCTCTGGAGGACTGGGTCGATATTGGCCAGGAACACGACGTCGGAGGCTCTGTATGCGTCCGGAATCCGCGGCTTGAAGCTCTCGAAGACATTGAGCTGCGTGTCGAGCGTTTTCGCCTCGTTCAAGTCGTATCCGTACTCGCCCTTCCACCTGAATGTTCGACCCTCGGATTTCTGGAGACCCGACACGTCGATATTCCGGCTCTTCAGGAACTGGACGTGCTTGTCGGGAAAATCGTCCCCGACGACCGCGACGAGCTTCACGTCCGTGAAGTAGCTTGCCGCCGTGGAGAAATATGTCGCCGAGCCTCCCAGGACTTCGTCCGCCGTCCCGAAAGGCGTCTTCACGCTGTCGAACGCAATGGAACCCACAACCAGCAAGCTCAATCGTTACACCTCCTGCCCGACGTATTTCCCGATGATTGCGTCGAGTTTCCTTTTGGTTTCCTCCGGTATAATATCCGGCGGGGTCATAATGGCGTATTTAAGAGACTCGGAGCACGCGCACGAGCGCGAGACGGGCAGGGCCTCCACGGCAATCTGGATAATCTTTTTGGCCGTCTCCACGTTCTTTCTGAGGATGGCGATTACGGCCTCGATTGTCACGTCCTCCTCGGTCTCGTGCCAGCAGTCGTAGTCCGTCGCAAGCGCAAGCGTCGCATAGCATATCTCCGCCTCGCGCGCAAGCTTCGCCTCGGTCACGTTAGTCATGCCGATTACGTCCACTCCCCAGCCGCGGTATATCCTTGATTCGCCCCTCGTGGAGAACTGCGGGCCTTCCATGCAGATATACGTCCCGCCCTTGTGCATCGTCGCCCCGGCCTTTATGCCCGCGTCGTAAAGCGCGCCCGCAAGCTCCGGACAGACAGGGTCGGCAAACCCGACGTGCGCGACAACCCCGCCGCCGAAGAACGTGCTGGCGCGGTTCTTAGTCTGGTCGTAGAACTGGTCCGGGACGACAATCTCGCCGGGCCGTATCTCCTCTTTCATGCTCCCGACCGCCGAGACGGATATTATGCGCTCGACACCGAGTTTCTTCATGGCGTAGATGTTCGCGCGGTAGTTTATCTCCGACGGCGTAAACCTGTGGCCCCGGCCATGCCGTGGAAGGAACGCCAGCCTTCTGCCTTCCAGCGTGCCAAGGACGAACTCGTCCGACGGCGCCCCGAAGGGAGTATCCACCCGGACGGACGTGACGTACTTGAGGCCCTCCATGTCGTAGAGACCGCTTCCGCCTATGACTCCTATTTCCGCTTCCGACAATGCAAGCTCCTTTTTTTTCTCGTCATTCTGAGGCGACAGCCGAAGAATTCGCCTTTATAATGAAAACTGCCGATTCTTCGTTTCACCCGGAATGACAAATCAAAAGAAAATGCCAATAGAACTAAAGAATTATAAGATACCCGAGGCGGTTTGTAAAGGGATTTCGGGACATGCGACCGGCGGATTTCCCTCACCCCCTGCCCCTTCTCTCAAGGAGCTAATGAACCCTCAACCCCTGCCCCTCTCCCGGAGGGCGAGGGGTCAAGGTTGTCGTTCCCGTGAAAGTGGGAACCCATCGGTTTTTCTTACCCTCGCCCTTTCACGGGAGATGGTGGCCGAAGGCCGGGTGAGGATTCGCCCTTGTCCGCCATTCTGATCCCCGCCGAAGAAGCCACAGTTGACCTTAAAGGCTTCGGTAATTACGATGCTATTTGCTAATATTGTTGGCCTGAACGACAATAGCAAACCTCATCAGTCGGGAAAGTTCATTGTCAATAGCATTTCCGGATTGTTCCCGGAACCTACTGATTGTTCGAGTAAAAACTGTAAAAATCACTAATTTTCCCCCGGTATCGAAAACGGCTCAAAAATGACCCGTTTTCGGGCAATTTCGGGGCAAAAAGGGGGTGCGGGGAAGGGTGTTTTTAAAGGGTTAATACCGCCTGGAGAAGTAGTCTTGCAGTATCAGGGAATGATCGAAACATACGGGCGAAGGAAGGTTGTTTTTATCAAATATTCCAATGCCTTTTGCATCGTCGCCAGCCTTCGGGACGCCATCCGCCCCGGCGATAAACACGGTGGAAATCGTATGAAAACGGGGGTCCCTTTCCGGGTCGGAATATGTATGGAATTGCCTTATTAATTCAACGCTTAGGCCCGTCTCTTCCCTGGCCTCACGGACGGCGGCGGCCTCCGCGCTCTCTCCGTAGTCTATGAACCCGCCGGGAATCGCCCATCCATGCGGGGCGTTTTTTCTTTCTATCAGCACGATCCCGGAGCGAATTTCTATTATTATATCTACAGTTGGGAGCGGGTTTCTCCCGGCTTTCTCACCAGGCATCAGCCTTCCACCCAAGGCTCGGAAGGCTCCTCCGGGGCCGTGGCCTGGGTCTCCGGGGACGGGATTTCCCTTGCCTCCCCCGGCTCCGCTTCGGAGTGGTTGACATGGCCCGCCAGTTCGACCGCGCGCTCCGGCACGATAGAATTAATTGCGTGCTTGTATATCAGGTGCTGGCCGTCATGCTTGAGTAAAATCACGAAGTTATCGAAGCCCTTCACGAGGCCCTCGATCTTGCCTCCCCCGGCGATATTCACGACTACCGGGATCTTCTCTTTGCGAACATGGTTTAAAAATGCGTCTTGCAGGTTTATCTGGGACCTCGACATGGCTCTCCCTTTTCCCGTGTGTTAATACTTTCAGCCGATTAACTTTATAAAGCTATCGGAAATTATTGGAAATATCAAGCGCTTTCTTCACCAAAGCGACAGAAGAGGCAAAATTCTGCCCTGATACGTCAATCCACGCCACGTTTTTCTGCGCATTAAACCACGTAAACTGCCTCTTGGCGTAACGCCTTGTGTCGCGTTTTATGAGCCGAACCGCCTCATCGAGGCCCAGTTCGCCGTCCAGATGGGCCAGAAGCTGTTTGTATCCAAGGGCCTGCATGGAGGGCAGTTCGCGCGTGCAGCCGTTTTCCCTGAGGGTCTTCACCTCCTCTAACAGCCCGTTTTCCATCATATTTTCCACTCGCGTGTCAATCCGGCGGTACAGCTCCGGACGGGGCATTGCAAGTCCCGCGATTTTATAGTCATACCTGCCGCCTTCGCTCCCTTCGCCGCACCACTGGCGCTGGTTTTCGCTTATGGTTTTCCCTGTTTTCTCATACACTTCCAGCGCGCGGATTATGCGCCTCGCGTCCGAGGGATGTATCCTGTCCGCCGCTTTTACGTCCACGTTTTTCAGCATCTTATGGAGCGCGCCAGGCTCCTTCAATTCGGTCTCCGCGAGGCCTTCCCGGAGCCTGAAATCCGCGCCCGGCCCCCCGAAAATACCCTCCAGAAGCGCCCGGACATACATCCCCGTCCCGCCAACTACAAGCGGAATCTTTCCCCGCCGCCCGACGTCTTCTATCGCCTCGTCCGCTAATTGGACGAATCGCCCGGCGGAGAATTCTTCCTCCGGATCGACGACGTCAATCAAGTGGTGCGGCACGCGCGCGCGCTCGGCGGGAGCAGGCTTAGCCGTCCCTATGTCCATGCCGCGGTAGACCTGCATGGAGTCTGCGGAGATTATCTCCGCGCCGATTTCCTCCGCGAGGGCGAGCGATATTTCAGTCTTCCCGACGGCTGTCGGTCCGAGGATTAATAATAATTCCATTAATATAGAAATGGGCGGCGTTGCATTAAACCTTCATGGTATCCTTTTGGAAAATCGCTTCTCTCATCCATCGTTTTTCTCCTTCAGGAATTCCTCTACCGCCTTTAAATCACTTGCCAGCGCGCCCTTGTTTTTCTCTATCGCTTCCAGGGCCGCCTTGCCGAGGGCGGAATACCTCGCCGGGTCGCGCAGGAGCTTCGCGGCTTCGGTTGCGAGTTCTGCGCCGTCTTTAACTTCTATACCCGCGCCGCAGTCCTTGAGGATGCGGCTGATGTCCCGGAAGTTGTGCATCACGGGGCCGAAGAAAACGGGCTTGCCGAACGATGCGGGTTCAAGGATGTTGTGCCCGCCGATATTCGCCCAGCTTCCGCCGACGAAGTTTATATCCCCGACGGCATACGTCCCCGCAAGCTCGCCCATCGTGTCGAGGAGAAGGACGGAGCCTGGCGCAATTAATTGCGCCCCTGCGCTTTTCCTCACGCAATGAAATCCCGCTCGCCTCACGGCCTCTTCAGCGGCGGCGAAACGCTCCGGGTGCCTTGGAGCGAGCACCACTGCCATGCCGGGGAAATCAATCAAAAGTTGTTTATATGCCTTAAGCGCTTCGTCCTCCTCGCCCTGATGCGTGCTCCCGGCGATTAAGACCTTCGCGCCGTCCGGGATGCCGAGGGCTGCCCGCGACATGGCGGGTCTTCCTGCCGCAATCGCCTGGTCGAACTTTATATTGCCCGCGACGGATACCTTCTGCGGCGGCGCGCCGAGCCTGATTATGCGCTGCGCGTCCGCCTCGCTTTGCATGAGATACCGGCTTACAAGCGGCAGGACGCGGCGGAAGAAAAATCCGAACCGCGAATAGCCTTTGAGCGAGCGCGGCGAGATGCGCCCGTTGACGATGAGCGACGGGATGCCGGCGTCGTGCAGGGCCTTCAGGAGGTTCGGCCATATCTCCGTCTCCACAACGATAAAAAGATCCGGGGACATCTGCCCGATTACGCGCCGGACGACACAGCCGAAATCGAACGGGAAGAAAAAAATCTTCGCGTTGTCTCCAAGCTTCTCTCGCGCTACCTTGTTCCCCGTTTCGGTTACGGTGGAGAAATAAATCTCGACATCCGGCATCTTCTCCTTCAGCGCGAGGACGAGCGGGACTGCGGCCAGCGTCTCTCCGACGGACACCGCATGGAACCAGGCGCGGCCTCCTTTTTTTTCAGTGAAGAACCCCGGCCTGAAGAAGCCGAACCGCTCCCTGAGGCCCAGCCTCCTCTTCCCCTTCGCCATGTGCGAGAGCGCCATGAACGGGAAATATAACGGCGCAACGGCGTAGAGCAGTATGTCGTAGAGTTTAAATATCATTCCACCGGTTGTCCGCTTTCTCCGTAAGCTCGCGCATTCGCGCTTCAAGCTCCCTGCGCAGGTTTTCCATGGCATCCCTGTCGGCGTCACGCGGGACGGACAGAGGCTCTCCGTAGATAAACACGGCCTTTGTGAACGGATAAGGGATAATGAATCTATCCCAGGATTTCAGAGTTTTTTTTTGCGCGCGGAATATGTGATGGGACATATCGGGAGACCGGTCGCCTTTGCCGCCTGGATGACTCCGGGCTGGACGACATACCGGGGGCCTCTGGGGCCGTCGGGGGTAAATGCAGGACAAAAACCTTCGCGGGAAAGTTTTATAAGTTCCTTCAGCGCGCCGACGCCGCCTCTTGTCGTGGAGCCGCGGGACGACGATATGCCGAAATGTTTTACCACCCTTGCGATAAGCTCGCCGTCGCTGTGTCTGCTGACCATCACGGAAACCGGGCGGGAAAGTTTCATAAACGGCATCATCAGGATCCTTCCATGCCAGAATGAGAATATAATATGCGCGTCGCCAGGCGGACGGTTTATAATCTCTACCCGAAGGGTCCGCCGCAGAGCCCTCAGCAGAAAGGCCCCAAGAGGCGGGACGACGAATATAAATATTTTTTTAAGGTATTTCCGCATGCTCAGCCGCAGGCGCGCCGAACTGCATATCGTAAAGCCGCTTGTAGATGCGGCTCTTCGACAAAAGTTCGGTATGCCTTCCCGAATCGGTTATCCTTCCGCCGCTTATTACGACTATCTTGTCGGCATTTATTATCGTGGAGAGCCTGTGAGCTATAACAAGCGTCGTCCTGTTCTTCATGAGGTTTTCAAGCGCCTGCTGGACAATCCTCTCCGATTCGGTATCGAGGCTCGACGTGGCCTCGTCCAGTATAAGTATCGGGCTGTCCTTCAGTATCGCACGCGCTATGGAAATCCTCTGCTTCTCTCCTCCGGATAGCCGGAAACCCTTCTCGCCGATTATCGTGTCGTATTTCCCGGGCAGCTTTTCTATGAATATGTCCGCATGGGCGGCGCGCGCCGCGGCAAAGACCATCTCGTCCGTAAACCCCTCTTTGCCGTAGGCGATATTGTTGCGGATGGTGTCGTTGAAGAGTATCGTGTCCTGGGTAACGACTGCGATATTCTGCCGGAGGGTCTTGAGCTGAAAATTTCTTATGTCTTCGCCGTCGATCAATATCGCGCCTTCTTTGAGATCGTAGAAGCGCGGGAGCAGGTTTACGAGCGTCGTTTTCCCGCCGCCGGAAGCGCCGACGACCGCGATTACCTCGCCCTTGTTTATGGTAAGGTCCACGTCCTTAAGGACATAGTCCTCTTTTTCGTTGTACCTGAAGCTTACTCCGCGATATTGGATGCTGTCCTTTATACCGTCCGGGCCTGGAATGCCACTGGACATAGCCTCGCTTTCGTTCGGCGTGTCCATTACGTTCAGAACCCTCTCGATTGCGGCGCTGGCCCCCTGGATGTTGTTGTGCAGGCCGCCGAGCGCCTTTACGGGCGGATACAGCATAAATAGCGCCGCCGCAAACGATACGAACTGGCCGGTGGTCATGGAACCGTTTATCACCCTGTGGCCGCCGTATAAGATAATCACGGCCATCGCCAGGCCGCCGACCGCGTCCATGGATGGCGAGACAAGGCTTGCCACCTTGGCCTTTTTTATCTGGAGTTTCGTGTACTTTTCCTGTTCATTGACAAACTTCCTGTTCTCGCGGTCTTCCATGGTGAAGGCTTTCACAATCCTGCTGCCGGTAAAGCTTTCGTGGAGCGTGGACATAAGCCCGGCGACCGCCTCCTGGGATTTGCCGGTCAGCTTGCGCGTCTTTTTGCCGTACCTGGAGACGATTACTCCGGCGAGCGGCAGGATAGTTACGCAGATTGTCGCAAGCCTCCAGTCCCTGATGAAGAGCACGACAAGCAGCGCCGCAATCGTGAACGACTGCTGGAGCATGTCCTTTACAAGCGTCCCGGCCAGGCGCGAGAGCACGCCGACGTCGTTCATTATGTGGGACACCATCTTGCCGGTATTGGTCGCCTGGTATTCCCTGAGCGGCAGGTAGACCATATGGGAGTACAGGTCGTTTCTTATGTCCCGGATTACCTTTAACGATACGGACTGTGTGATATACGACTGGATATACGAGAAGGTGTCCTTAATCAGGTACACGGCGAAAACGGCGAAGGACAGAGGAACAAGCATGGCAGGATTTTTTTTGCCGAACACGTCGTCCACGACAGGTTTTGTAAGATAGGCAACAGCGCCGTTAGTGCCGGATACGACCAGGGTGCAGAGTATCGCCACGAAGGTTATATTTACATATTTCTTTATATAAGGCCAAAGCCTTTTAAACAGGGTCATTTATATGCCGGCCTCTTTAAGTACCTCAAGCGCCGCCCTCTCCGATGCGCCGCCGGAACCGAGTTTCCTGCGCACTTCGCCCAAATCACGGACTATGCCGCCGTAATATGCTTTATCATAAAACATCTTTAAAATCAAGGAACTTATCCTTTCAGGAGAGGCGTCGTGCTGTATAAGTTCCGGGACGGTTTCTCTCCCGGCGACAAGGTTAGGCATGCCGATGAACGGAACGTCTATAAGCATTTTCCCCAGCCAGTAGGTAAGCGGAGACAGCCTGTAGATTATTACCATCGGTTTCTGCCTTAGCGCAGTCTGGAGTGTCGCCGTCCCGGATGCGACGATACCTGCATCCATGACCGACATCACTCCGGAAAAATCATTACGAACAAGCCGGACATCCTCATAGCCTTTCAGATAATCCCTGAAATCCTCAAGCGCAAGCGTCGGTGCGACAGGGATTACGGACTGAAGCTCCGGCATCTTCTTTTTTATCAGCGATAGCGTCTCAAGCATAACAGGCAGGTGGAAGTGCAGCTCCTTTTTCCTGCTGCCGGGAAGAAGCCCGACTACCGGCCTTTGCGGGTCAAGACCAAGACTTCGAGCCAGTTCATCCTTCGGGCGCGTCTCCGCCTCTTCGTCAAGAAGCGGGTGCCCGACGAACGAACATTTCACGCCGGCTTCCCTGTAAAGCGCCTCCTCGAAAGGAAACACCACCAGCATCCTGTCCACGACCTTCGCTATGTGTTTTATCCTCCCTCGGCGCCAGGCCCACACCTGCGGGCTTACGTAATAGACTACTTTCACGCCGGCCTTCCGGGCCTTTGCGGCCATGCGCAGGTTGAAGTCCGGATAGTCTATAAGCACCAGGGCGTCGGGTCGCTCGTTTGTTATCGTGTCTTCCATCAGCCGGAAAGCCGCTTTTATGTCTTTGAAGTGGGTAAGAACCTCCCATATCCCGACGACGGCAAGGGCGGAGATGTCCTGCAATGTCCGCACACCGGCTTTCCGCATCGCCTCTCCGCCCATGCCGAAAATATCGATGCCGGGCCGGAGACGCCTCAATGCCAGGGCGAGCTTTCCGCCGTGAAGGTCTCCGGAGGCTTCCCCGGCTATTATCATTATCTTTTTTTCGCGGGACACGCCAGAGAGGCCCTTATAGTCTCAGAGATAAAATCGACGTCCACCGGGCTTAATTCCGGGTAAATCGGAAGGGACAGAACTCGCCTGGAGAGGTCTTCCGATACCGGAAAATCGCCCTTTTTGTATCCGAGTCCTTTGTATGATTCCTGGAGATGGAGCGGGACAGGGTAATAAATCGCCGACGCAATTTCTTTTTCAGAGAGGGCGCTCATTATATCGTCCCGCCTGTCGGCAAGTATCGTGTACTGGTGATACACGTGATAATATCCATCCCTTTCGACGGGAATGGAAACCCCCTCCTGCATGGCCAGCCATTCGTTATACTGCACGGCGCGCTCGCGCCTGAGGCTGTTGTAGCGGTCTATCCTTTTGAGCTTCACGCGGAGTATCCCGGCCTGCATCTCGTCAAGGCGGCTGTTGTATCCGATAATGTCGTGGAAATAACGCTTTCTGCTGCCGTGGTTTCTTAACGCCCGGAGAGCCTCGGCGGTTTTGTCGCTGTCCGTGGCGACCATCCCGCCGTCGCCGTAGCAGCCGAGGTTCTTGCTCGGAAAGAAAGAGAAGCAGCCGGCATCGCCGAAGGAGCCTGTCTTTACAAACTTGTAACCGGCCCCGAAACTCTGCGCGCAGTCCTCTATGACCTTCAGGCCGTGCGAGTTCGCAAGGTCGAGTATTTTAGGCATATCCGCCGGATGGCCGAAGAGATGAACGGGTATGATCGCTTTCGTGCGGGGAGTGATTTTATTTTTAACCTCTTCCGGGTCGATATTCCATGTATCCGGCAGGACGTCCGTGAACACTGGCCTTGCGCCGATATATGATATGGCCTCAGCCGTCGCGATAAACGTAAACGGGGTAGTGATGACCTCGTCCCCGGCTTTTATGCCGCAGGCGAGAAGCGCCAGGTGCAGGGCGTCGGTGCCGGAGGCGCAGGCGACGGCGTGTTTCGTGCCTATATATTCCGCCACCTCCTTCTCAAGCTCCTGCACGTTCGGTCCAAGTATGAATTGCGTGGCGAGCAGTATCTCTTCGAGCTTCGCGTCAAGCTCCTCCTTAAGCTCTATATACTGCGCCTTAAGATCCACCATCGGTATTCTCATAATTGCAGCGTATGGCTCCTTATCTCGTCCTGTACAAGCATGGCTACTTTCAGCGCCTCCCTGCCTTCGACTCCGGATACGAGCGGTTTTTTACGCGATGCCGAGCACTCAAGGAACGCCGCCAGCTCCGCTTTGAGCGGCTCCTCTTTTTTCACCTTTACCTTGCCGCCGACGATGTCCGGCCTGCCTTCCGGGTCTTTTTTATTGGGGATGCGGTGGTATGCGTATATCTCTTGGTCCTGGTAGTTTAGAGATATGTAGGTATCCGGCTGGAACAGCCGAATCTTACGCTCTTTCTTCATGGATATTCTGCTGGACGTAACGTTTGCGATACAGCCGGAATCGAATTCTATCCTGGCGTTCGCAATATCAGCGTTCTTCGATATTACGGGAATGCCGACGGCATGGATATTCTTCACCGGCGAGCCAACAAGCGATAGTATTATATCTATGTCGTGAATCATGAGGTCGAGCACGACGTCAACGTCGGTAGACCTGTCCGGGAACGGGGAGAGCCTGTTGCACTCGATGAACTTCGGCGTCGTGACAAGTTCCACCATCTTCAGCACCGCCGCGTTGAATCTCTCCAGGTGCCCGATTTGCAGAATACATTTTTTCTCGTCGGCCAACTGCACCAGTTCGTCCGCCTCATCCACAGTCACGGTCATGGGCTTCTCAAGGAGCACGTCGATGCCGGCGGAAAGGAAATCCTTGGCGATTCTGTAGTGATGCACAGTCGGCGCGGCGATGGATACCGCCTGGACCTTGCCGATCAATTCTTCATGCGAAGCAAACGGGACCGTTTTTGCGGCCTTCGCAATCTCTCTCGCCTGTTCGGCGTTAACGTCGCAGATTCCCACAAGCTCGGCCTCCGGAAGCTCCGAGTATATCCTTGCGTGGTGCCTGCCGAGATATCCAACGCCTACTACGCCGACTTTTATTTTATTCATATCCCCATTATACAGATATTCGCTTTGTCCGCGCCCGAAATCAATTCGGATTTTTCAAGCATCAGGGTCTTTCTGGCCTCTATTGCAAGGACGCGCGCCCCGGCTTCCTTCATGGCCTCCAGAGTCCGCATGCCGACCACCGGGACATCGAAGCGCATGTCGTGGCCCTTCCTGCTGACCTTGACTATCGTAATGCCGCCCTTGCCAAGCTCGCCTGCGCGCCTGATGCAGTTGTCCGTCCCTTCAACGGCCTCGACCGCCACAACGGATAAGTCCTTCACCGCGACGCTTTGGCCGATGTCGTGTTCCGCGATTACCTTGGCCATCTTAAGACCGAACTCCACGTCCGCCGCTTCGGGCTTTGTCGGTTTCGACTTTGTCATCACACCCGGCACGGCAAGGAACGGCTTCATGTGGATTGTAGAGTCGATAAGCTCGATGCCGTTCTTCGAGAGCTCGTCCGCCACGGCCTTGAGTATCGTTTCGCCCTTCCTGTCCGGAAGCGACGCCCAGAGCCTTGCGGCGGTAAGGTCGAGCTTCAGGAGGTCGGAGGTATACATCCTGCGCTTGACCACCTGGCCGGCCATGACTGCGTTCGTGACGCCTTCTTTCTGAAAAACCTTTATCAGCTTGCCAAGCTGTGTTATCGAAAGCCAGTGGACGCTGTCGGCAATGCTTTCGATGCCCTTGTCCGCCTCTTCCGACAATGCGGCGACTACGACATGAAGCCCTTCTGCCTTCGCGTTCCCGGCCAAAATTAAAGGGAACTTCCCGTTCCCCGCTATTATGCCAAGCTTCTCCATCTATCCGTCACCTGCATACGCCGCGTTCGGAAGAGACGACGAAATCGAGAAGCTTCTTTACCTCCGGAAAATCGCCGCAGCTGGCCGCGGCCTTCTTCGTGGCATCCTTCACCGTGAGGCCGCTTCTGAAAAGGATTTTGTACGCCTCCTTGAGGGCGGAAATGGTTTCTTTTGCAAATCCCCGTCTTGAAAGGCCGACGAGGTTCAGGCCGTGAAGCGTCGCCCTGTTGCCGGTCGCGTTGGTAAACGGCGGCACGTCCTGCGATACTGCGGAACATGCGCCGACCATGCTGTGCGCGCCTATCCGCACGAACTGGTGAAGCCCGGTGAGCGCGCCAACGATAGCGTATTCCTCTATGTGCGCGTGTCCTCCTATCTGGACGGAGTTCGCGAGGATTACGTGATTTCCGATGTGGCAGTCGTGCGGGACATGGGCGTAGGCCATTATGAAACAGTCGTCGCCGATTACCGTGGCGCCCCCGCCGCCCTCGGTGCCGCGATTGATCGTCGTAAACTCGCGTATACGGTTCCTGTTCCCTATGATGAGCTTCGAGTCCTCGCCGCCGAATTTCAAATCCTGCGGTATCTCGCCGATTGAGGCGAACTGATAAATCTCGTTTTCCTCGCCTATCTCGACGAACGGCTTTATCACGGCATGTGCGCCGATTTTCGACCCACGGCCTATTTTTACATTGTCTTCTATGACGGCGTATGGGCCGACAATTACGTCGTCCGACAGGACGGCCCCGCCGCTGACTATTGCAGTAGGATGTATATTTGGCATGTAATGGACCTACTCCCTGGCTGTCATGGCCATGAACTCGGCCTCGCAGACGAGTTTTCCTTCGACCTTGGCCTCGCCCTTGAACTTATGGACGCTGCCTCTGCTCTGGAGCGGCTCCACTTCGAGCATGAGCTGGTCTCCCGGCACGACGGGCTTACGGAACTTTACCTTGTCTATGCTCATGAAATAAACCATCTTGTCGTCAGTCAGGGCGGTCTTGTGCACCAGTATCCCCGCGACCTGTGCCAGCGCCTCTACAATAAGGACGCCTGGCATTATCGGCCTGCCGGGAAAGTGCCCCTGGAAAAAATGTTCGTCGAACGTGACGTTTTTCAGGCCGACTATCCTCTTCCCAGGCTCAACTTCAAGAATCCTGTCAACATACAGGAAGGGATAGCGGTGCGGCAATATTTTCTGAATCTCCATTATGTCGAGCATCACTCCTCCGTCCGCGTATTTTTTTCCAGCTTCTTTTCCAGTTCCAGAACCCGCTTGCGAAGCTCCGGCAGTTTCCTGAGCGCGGCCTGCATCCTCATGAACTCCATGTGCGGGTACGCCGGTGAGCCGGTGTAAATCCGGCCCGCCTCAAGGTCGTTCATTACGCCGGACTGCGCGCCGACCTGCACGCCGTCCCCGATTTTTATATGGCCGACCAGCCCCACCTGCCCGGCCAGGACGACGTGATGGCCGAGCTCCGTGCTGCCGGATATGCCCGCCTGGGCGACGATTATCGAATCCTCGCCTACCACGACATTGTGCGCTATCTGCACGAGGTTGTCTATCTTCGTCCCGCGCCTGATGATTGTATCCCCCAAGGCGCCCCGGTCTATCGTCGCGTTGGAACCGATCTCGACGTCGTCCTCGATAACAACTCCGCCTATCTGCGGGATTTTGAAGTGCTTTCCGCCGTCAGTGGCGTAGCCGAAACCGTCCCCGCCTATAACCGTTCCGCCGTGAATTATGACCCTGTCGCCTATTTTTACACCTTCTCTGACGACCACGTTCGGGTAGATTATGCAGTCCGCGCCGATGGAGGAGCCTTCGCCTACATAGACGCCGGGGTAGAGGACGCTCCGGTCGCCTATCTTGGCGCCCGCCTCGACAAATACATTAGGGTAGATTGCGGCGTCCTGTCCGACGTGCGCCTCAGGGCTGACCTCTGCGCCGCCCATGACGCCTCCGGGAAGCTTCCTTTTCAAAACAAAGAGCTTCAATACTTTCGCGAAAGCGAAATACGGGTTCTTTGCGCGGAGACACGGCCTTCCGCCAACGTCTATTCCCGGCGCGGCAATGACAGCCGAGGCGCGGGTGGCGGCGAGTTCACCGATGTATTTCATGTTGGCGAGAAACGTAATCTCGCCGGCGCCTGCCTCTTTTAAGCCGGCAACGCCTTTTATTCTGACCCGGGCGTCGCCTTCCGCCTCGCCTCCGACGGATTCCGCCAGTTCCTGTAGTGTCTTTTCCATTTATTTTTTAATTTTTTTAGTCGGCGCGGGCGCCTTGGTATTGTCGTACGCCTTGATTATCTTGTCCGTAATGTCCACGGCCTCAGGGGCGTAAAGCACCACGGAGCGGTCGAGAATCAGGGTATAGCCTTCCTCTTTGCCGTATTTCTTGATGACGCCCGTTACCTCGTCGAACATCTTGTTTGCCAGTTCCTCTTTTTTCTTCGAGAGTTCGTCCTGCGAATCCGAATAGTACCTCTGGTAGGTCTTGTATTCCCTCTGGAGCTTGTCTTCCCTGCGCTGTCTCTCGTCAGCCGAGATTATGGAAGACTGTTTGTCCAGTTCCTTCTGCATCTTCTCTATCTCTTTGCGGCGCTCTTCGATCTTGGCCTGCTTGTCAGCCGCCATTTTCTCAAGCGTCTTCAACGCCTGCTTTCCGGCCAGAGATTCCTTCTCGACCTTGAGCATGTTTATATATCCCAGCTTGATCTCCGACGCAGATGCCGCGCCGCACAAAGCCGCTCCCAGAAAGAGCGCCGCGGCCAAAACCAGAAATATCTTTCTCATACCGTTAACCTCCGTTTTCAGAACATCGACCCCATGGAAAATTCCCATTTCCCGGCCCGCTGATTTTCTTTCCTGTTCAATACAAAGCCGTACTCCAGCCTGATAAGACCCATAGGGGAGGCCCATCTCACTCCGCCCCCCGCCGTATAGCTGAGCTTGCCGATGTTAATGGCCTCGCCTTCATCGTACGCCCGCCCGGCATCTGAGAAAACCACGCCCCTGAGTTTTACGGCAGAAAAAAGCGGGAAGGTGTATTCGGCGTTGAATACCACTTCCTTGTTGCCGCCCTTAGGGTCTCCGATGGTAGATATCAGCGACGTCGCGCCCGTAATCTTGTCCAGCTTTAAAATAGGGAACCTCGGCCCAGCCGTGCCCCAGTCCAGGCCGCGCACCGTGCCCATGCCGCCGACAAAGAACCTCTCGTCAAGCGGGAGAGGACGTCCCTGTAGTCCGTTGGCATATCCGATTCTTCCGTGGAGCGAGAAATCGGTATCGAAGTAAAACGGGAAATACCAGGTAGAGTCGCCGATTACCTTGTAAAAGGCGTTGTCGCCGCCAAGGGCCGTCCCGGCATATTCGGCGTAGATTGAATTATTGCTCCCCCGCCTGGGATCAAGGTAGTTGTCCCTGCTGTCGCGGTAGAAATTAAGGCCGATTTTGCCGGTCGTCTTTAATTGCTCGGACTGCATGAAGAACGGGTCGCTACTGATGGAATCTATAACGCCGAAATAGGTCTGGTCGGCCCAGGAATAGGAGCCCGTTACGCCCCAGTAGTTCCAGAAACGGCGGCCCAGGCTTACGCTCGCGCCGAGCGAGCGCTCGTCGTAGCCGGTATAATATCTTTCCTCCTTGAAGAGGTCGAGTCTGAGCGATACGGGCTTGTCGAGGAGCCACGGCTCAAGGAAGCTCAGTACGAAGTTCTGCCTGCGCGCGCCGAACTCTCCCTTGAACTTCAGCATCTCGCCCAATCCAAGGAAGTTGTTCATCGTAATCTCGCCGATTCCGACAAGCCTGTCTATCGTGCTGTATCCGCCGCCTATGCTGAAGGAATCGGTGGATTTCTCCTTGACGTTTACGTCGAGGTTTACCTTATTCTTGCCCTTCCTCTCCGGGATTATCTGGACGTTCGAGAAGAAGTTGAGGTTGTGAAGCCTTTCGTATGTGAGCTTCAGGCTCGTCGTGTCGTATATGTCGCCCTCGTCGAACGGCAGCTCGCGCCGGATGACCTTGTCGCGTGTCTTTACGTTCCCGGTGACGTTTATCCTGTTTACGAAAATCTGGTCGCCTTCGCTGATGTCGAACGTTACGTCTACCAGCCGCGTAGAAACATGAGGCTTGACGACGGGCGAGACGGACGCGAACGCGTAACCTTTTGAGCCGTACAGGTCTGTAATTGCGACGACGTCGTTCCTGAGCTTGTCCCGGTTCATTATTTTTCCCGGCTTGCTCTTGACCTTGCCCATCAGCTCCTTGGCGCTAAAGACCTTGTTCCCTGTAACTTCTATCCTGCCGTAGCGGAACTGCTTGCCCTCGTGGACAGGTATGGTTATGTAAAGACCTTTCCTGTCCGGAGACAGCTTTACCTTAGGCTCGCCGACGTTCACCTGGATATAGCCGTGGTCGTAGTAAAGGCCCTTTATCCTCTCGATGTCCTGGGAGAGCTCAAGCACCTTGTATCTGCCGGTTTTCATTATCCAGGACCATATCGGAAAATAGGTCTTGGTCTCCATGACCTTTTTTATTTGACTGACGCTTATTTTTTTGTTGCCGACAATCGTGATTTTCTTTATCCGGACCTTCGCGCCCTCTTTTATTTGGTATATTACGCGCACTTCGTTCTTGGTCTTCTTGATTATCGGGAGCACCTGCGCGTTGTAGTATCCCTCGTCCTGGTAATAAAGCCTCAGCTTTTCGGCGTTGTCTTCCACCAGGGAGGGGTTATATACCGAATATGCGGAAAGGTTTACTTTCCCGCGCAGCTTGGCGCTCTTGATATTGGTGTTGCCCTCGAAATTAAACGATGCGAGTATCGGCCTCTCTGCCACCGTGAACGTAAGCTTCAAACCGCCCTGGTAACCCTCCGCGTCCACCTTCACATCGCTGAAATAGCCCATGCGGTAGATGTTTATGACATCCCGGCGAACCCTTGAAGGGATAAATTTATCCCCCACTTTCTCTATCATCCTGGAACGGATTGTGCCGGTTTCTATTTTTTTGTTGCCGGCTATCCCGATATCCGTTATTCTCGCCCCTTCGTCAGCCGCGAAAGCTGAAAGAGAAACGGCCAGACATAAAAGGGAAAGGATGATTATCAGAATTTTTTTGCTGCGGGGGAAAAACAAAAATTGCCTCCTTGATGCGCACCTTTCAAAGTGCCATAATATAGCATTACGGCATGATGCTGTAAACAAAAAAATTCTTAGAAAAACTCCATAATTACCCTGTTTGAGGCAAGGACTCCCCTCATTGTCAGGCATATCCCGTCAGGGCTGATTGCCATGTATCCGGCATCCGTCATTTTCATGGCCGCTGGGCCGTATTTACTCATGAAATCCGCCCCGAAACCGGCCCTGAAATCCTCGAAAGATAACCCCCGGCGCTTCCTCAGTCCCAGCATTATGAACTCCCGCTCGCGCTCCATGCCAGTCAATATCTCCGCCGCCGCGCATGGGTTTTCTCCATTTTCGAGCCGCCCGATATATTCGATGACGCCGGAAACGTTCCGGGCAGCCCTGGCCCCGGCCCGCGAGTGCGCGCCCGCGCCGAAACCGATGAAATCTCCCGCTGACCAGTAGTTCAGGTTATGGGCGCACTCATATCCTGGGCGCGCGAAGTTTGAAATCTCGTAGCGCCCATATCCCGCCTCTTCGAGGCGTTTTACAGCCGAAAGATACATCTCGACCTGCGCCTCCTCCGGCGGGAGGGTTATAAGCCCGGCCTTTTCCATTGCATAAAATTCCGTGCCCTCCTCTATCGACAGGTCGTACATGGAGATATGTTCAGGAGAGAGCTTAATGGCTTCATCGATAGATTCTTCCCATTGCCGAAGACCCTGCCCCGGAAGGGAATAGATGAGGTCGAGGCCGATATTGGCTATCCCGGCTTCACGAAGCGTATTCACAGCCCGTGTTATCTCTCCGGGACCGTGAATCCTGCCGAGGGCCAGAAGCTCTTTCGGGTTGAACGACTGCGCTCCCAGGCTTATCCGTTTGACGCCAATGGCCTTGAGCGCCGGGAAATCGATTCTTTCCAGCGTCCCGGGATTTGCCTCAATGGTTATTTCGGTCCCCGCCGCCGGATTAAAATACTCTTTGACACCATCAAGAACAATGCGCAGGCCTTCCGCCGGCAGGACGGTCGGAGTGCCGCCGCCGATGTAGACGCTTGAGGGTTCGGCCATGCCGCGCATATCCATCTCTCTCAGTAGCGCGGATACGTATCTTTGGGCGAGTTCTTTATCGTACGGGATGGAATTAAAGGAGCAGTAACGACACTTGCGGATACAGAAGGGAATGTGAAAATAAAGCCCGGCCTTCATCAATCGAGTTGCAGGGTCATGGCGGTCTCGTTGCATTTGTCGGGATACTTGACGCATTTGTTCCGGCACTCGGTCCAGACCTTTTGCGGAAGGTCGTTCCTGTTGGCTGTCTTAAAACCCATTTTCTCGAAAAATTCCTTTACGTAAGTCAGGACGAATACTTCTTCGACTCCCATCCGGGACGCCTCTTTGATGCAGGCATTCACAAGCTTCCTGCCTACGCCCTTCCCGATATGTTCCGGCGCAACAGCCACGGAGCGAAGTTCCCCCAGACCTTCCCAGCCGATATGCAGAGCGGCGACTCCTATTATCTCCCCGTTTTTTTCGTAGACGCTGAAATCGCGTATCGAATCGTAAAGCTCGCCCAGCGCCCTCGGGAGCATCTCGCCCTTCTCGGCATAGCGGTTCACGAGGTCTTTTATATCCTTTACGTCCAGTACCTTTGCCTTGCGTATCATCAGCCGACCTGCGAGTAACCTTTTTCGAGCGCGGAGAGGTTAGCATCGAGGAGATGCCTGTTCCTGGAGGGGAGCGATTCTTCGAGGGCCTTCGCTATCTGTCCGATGGATGCCGCTCCGGAGACCTTGAGGTATGCGCCGAGCATGACCATGTTCACCACGCGCGGGTTGCCTATCTCCCCGGCTATCTCGTTTGCGGGGACTTTATATATCCTCCTGCCCGGTTTTTTAATCTCTTCCTTGACAAGCGAGGAGTTCAATATTATATACCCGCCGCGCCCTACATTGCCTGAAAACCTGACCGCGGAGGCCTCGTTCATGGCGATAAGCGCGCCGGGGCTGTCCACCACCGGGGAGCCTATCTCTTCGTCCGATATTATGACCGTGCAGTTGGCCGTGCCGCCGCGCATCTCCGCGCCGTAAGAGGGAAACCACGTGACGAACTTCCCGCCAAGCATGCCCGCCCATGCCAGGAGCTTCCCGGCCAGCAATACTCCCTGGCCGCCGAAACCCGCTATAATCACGTCGTTTTTCACAGATGTTTCCCGCCGTCCTTGAAGATTTTTACAGGAAAGACCGCCTGCATCGGCCCGGCCACCCACTCCATAGCCTTAAGCGGCTCCATGCCCCAGTTCGTCGGACATAACGAAAGGACTTCGACGAAGGTAAAGCCCCTGCCCTGTATCTGATACTCGAATGCCTTTTTTATTGCGTTTTTTGTCCGAACGACGTTCTTCTTGCAGTCGAGCGCCGTCCGCTCCACGTAATAAGGGGCTTCGAGCGTCGCTATCAGTTCCGCCGCCTTCAACGGGTATCCGTCCTGCGCAGACTTTCTTCCGCCCGGAGTGGTGGTGGTCTTTTGCCCTATGAGCGTCGTTGGGGCCATCTGGCCGCCGGTCATCCCGTAGGTGGCGTTATTAACGAATATGACCGTAAAGTTCTCGCCTCTGTTCGCGGCGTGAATAATCTCGGCGGTTCCGATTGCAGCAAGGTCGCCGTCTCCCTGGTAGCTGAAAACCAGCCTGTCGGGAAGCGCCCGCTTTATGCCGGTGCATGCGGCGGGCGGGCGTCCGTGAGCGACTTCGAGCATATCGAAATTAAAATAATCGTATGCGAAGACCGCGCATCCAACAGGAGCGATGCCGATGGTCTTGCCGCGCATGTCCAGGTCGTCTATCGCCTGGGCTATCATCCTGTGCAGGGTGCCGTGGCTGCATCCCGGACAGAACCGAAACGGCACGCCGGCTTTCAGGGACTTCGGCCTTCCGGAAATCTGATTCAAATAGTAACCTCAAGAAGATGGCCAGTGGAGATGCATTGGAAAAGCCCCGTAATTGCCATTGACCTGCTATAATTTTTCTTGACAAACCGTCAAACGCTCTGTTAATTTATTGGCTTCGTGCCGAGGTAGCTCAGTTGGTAGAGCAGAGGCCTGAAAAGCCTCGTGTCCGCAGTTCGATTCTGCGCCTCGGCACCATCTTTCCGCCTATTTTTTTACCTCCGTATAAACCCCTTCGGAGGCCTCCTTCTCCGCCTTCATCTTCTCCCAGACTACATCCGCAATCCCGCAATATTCCTCGGAATACCTGTCCAGGTCCTTCGCAAGGTCGGTCAGTATCTTCTCCGCGCCCTCGTGCGTGGCCCTGGCGCCTGAGGCCAGCACGGCCTCCCGGATGAATTCCGGTTTGTCTATCATCATGCAGGGCGTCAGCATGTTCTTGTTCGTCTTCTGCCGCTCGCGTATCGTCTTGAAGAAAGGCGACATCAGGGCGTCCTTTATCTTCGTCTTCCTGATGTTGTCCACGGCGAAGTGGCAGAACACGCACGGCTCTATATCCCCGTGGGCGTTTATGTGCAGGTATTTCCTGCCTCCCGCGAGGCATCCGCCCACTACATGGCCGTCGTTCCAGAAGTCGGCAAGGAGTATCGGCTTCGTCTTGCGTATTCGCCAGACAGTCTCCCTGAGCGCGCTTCTCTGGCTCGGCGTGGGCATGAGCTCGATATTCGGCTCCCTGCCTATCGGTATATACGAGAAAAACCACCCTACCGTGCAGCCCTTCTCAATCATCAGGTCGTAATACCTGTCCGAAGTGATGGTCTCGAAATTTTTCCGAGTGGCGGTGCAGGAAAATCCGAAGAGCACCCCCGCATCCTTCAAGAGGTCCATGGCGCGCATGACCTTCTGAAAGTGGCCCTTGCCCCGCCTCAAATCCGTCTCTTCCTCGAACCCTTCCACGCTTATGCAGGGCAGGACGTTGCCGAGTTCCGCAACCTCCCTGACCTTTTTCTCGTCGAGAAGCCCGCCGTGCGTAAAGACCAGGAACGCGACGTCGTCGTGCTTCTCGAAAATCTTGAGCAGATCCTGCCGGAAGAACGGCTCTCCGCCGGAGACGACGCAGAAGAATACCCCCA